>JABWBV010000796.1 GCA_013359445.1 Anaerolineales bacterium
GAGGAACTATTTTTCCTGCTCGGCAATTCGGGTCATAAGGCCCACAATCTACACTATGCCCACTTGGATCGGTATATCTTGACGGATTGTTTAATCCGTGTTCATCTCTGTGCTCTTTCAATTCAAAACGGGGAGTTGCGGAATTGAGTATAATATGAACATGGCTTTAAATGTTCCCCCTGCGATTGCCAAAATTGCCCCGGACGGCAACCTGACCCCCCGGCAGAAACGCCAGTTTCTCATTCAAATGGCCCTTCGTCGTGTCAAACCGGGGACAGGTAGCGCGCCGGAATTTATGCGAGAGAGGACTGCGATGCACAATTGGCCAGATTTACGAGAAATTCTTGAAGGGATTGACTGGGTTATTATTGGTGGCGTCGCAACCCGCGCCTACATGCCCGAACGCATGACCAAAGACCTCGACATTTTGGTACGGAAATCGGATGGGGAAGCAGTGATCGAGCGCTTGAAAAAGGCAGGCTACAAGCTCGTTTCCCGGTTGGCGGTGGAAGGATATTTGATGCGCTCCCCACAGGGGGTGGATGTAGATGTTTTATTTGGGAAACATCCCTGGTTAGACGAGGCTTTGACGCATCCAGAAAGAGACCCGGCGGGTTATCCGGTCATTACTTTGCCTTATCTGATTGTCCTAAAACTGGTCGCAAATCGCTTACGTGATATGAGCGATCTCGCTATCATGCTCGGGTGGGCGGAAGAAGAGACATTAAACAAAATTCGAGAAGTTGTTCACCGTTACCTTCCGAACGAAAAAGACGATCTGGAATCGATGATTTTCTTAGGTCAACACGAACAAAAAGACTCCCCCGATTGGAATCAAACCAAACAATAATCGCCTTTACTCATTACTCATTACTCATTACTCATCACTTCTCACTTCCCCACCTCCACCCCACTCATCCCCTCCAACGCCTTCACCAGCGCGTGATTCCCCTCGCTCCCCAGTCCCTGTGCCTGCAACGCGCGGTACATCTGGAACACCATCCCCGTCGCCATCAACGGCAAGCCTAACTGATCCGCCGCTTCCAGCACCAGGCGCAAATCCTTTTGTTGTAAATCAATCGTAAATCCGGGCCGCCAATCGCGGGCGATCATCTGTGGGCCGCGGTTCGCCAGCATCCACGACCCTGCCGCGCCACCTTTCACCGCGTCCAGCGTCTTGTTCAAATCCAGCCCGCCCGCCTGGGCAAAGAGCAAGCCTTCGCACACGGCCAGTTCCGTCACCACAACGAGAATCTGGTTCACCAGTTTGACCATTTGCCCCGCGCCTTGGGGGCCAACGTGCGTGATCGTTTTCCCATAAGCCTCCAGCACTGGCAACGCCCGCTGAAAACCCGTCTCCTCCCCCCCGACCATGATCGAAAGCGTGCCCTTCGCCGCGCCCTCGCTCCCCCCACTGACCGGGGCATCGAGCATCGCCGCGCCTTTTTCGCGCAACTTCGCCGCCATCTCTTTTGTCGCCTGCGGGCTGATCGTGCTGTGATCCACGACCAGACTGCCAGATTTGACCCCCGCCAGCACGCCGTTTTCGCCCAGAATCACCGCCTCGACATCCGGCGTGTCGCTGACGCAGATCAGGATCACGTCACACCGCGCGGCGAGGTCTGCGGGCGAATCCGCCGCCGTCGCCCCCGCCCGGACGAATTCATCCATCCGCGCGGGGGTGCGATTCCAGATCATGACGCGGTGCCCTTTGTTGAGCAAGTTTTGGGTCATTCCCCGGCCCATAATGCCGAGACCGATAAAGCCGATAGATTCAGACATAAAATCTCCAAAAGAAACGATCCACGAAGAACACGAAGCTCACGAAGGGAAAAAAATTAGCGCTCTTCGTGTCCTTGGTGGATCGAAAAATTCTCCAACGCCCTCAGCACGACTGACGAACGCGGGGCAGTGTAATAATAACCGGATTGTACGGGATAATCCCGTTCATCTTCTGCGATATCTTCCGGGGTGGGGAGGTGGGTATCCACGATGCGGAACCAGGATTTGCCAGGGGCGAGAGG
>JABWBV010000183.1 GCA_013359445.1 Anaerolineales bacterium
GGGGGGATGCGAAGCTCGTGGGGGTCAGTGCGAGTTCGGCGGCGGAGGCGATTACAGGGCTCTATAAAGCGGGCTTAAGTACCAATGAAATTTTTGGGGATATGCAGGGGTATCTGGCTGGAACGGCAGAGTTGGGGGGGGCGTTGCGGGCGAGTGTGGACCTGGCCGCGGCGTCGGAACTGGATATGGTACAGGCGAGCGAACTCGCCGCCATCACCCTGGCGACCTTTGGCGGCGAAATGGAAACCACCGAGGAGCGGGCCGAGTTCGTGAACGACGCGATGAATAATCTGGTGCAGACGGCGGATGCGAGTGTGGCGTCGGTGTCCGGCCTGGCCGAAGCCCTCGTCAATGTCGGTCCTACCGCCGCCAGCCTAGGCTTCGACTTCGCCGACGTCAACGTCGCCCTGGGCATCCTCTCCATGCGCGGCATCCAAGGGTCAGAAGCCGGCACCGCCCTCAAATCGATGCTGGTCGGGATCATGTCCCAAACCCCCAAGACCACTGCCGCTTTGGACGAGTTGGGGGTGGAACTCTACGACGCCCAGGGGCGCATGAGACCGCTACCGGACATCCTGGAGGATTTTGAAAGTGGGCTTTCCGGCGTGAGCGAGGAAACCCGGAACGTCCTGATCCAACAGATTGCAGGGTCCTACGGGATGAACGCCATGAACGCGCTGCTCATGGAAGGTTCCGAAGGCTGGGAAAATCTCGAAACCGCCATCGGCGGCGCGGCCACGATGCAGGAGACGGCCGCCGCCCGGACCGAGACGTTCGAAGGGAAGCTCGAGGCGCTTAAGGGTGTGACGGAAACGCTGATGATTCAGATTGGTGAACCGTTTTTGGACGCTTTGACCGGGCTAGCAGATGTGATGATCATTCTGGCGGAACGGAACGGACCTGCTGTGATTGCGATGGTCGAGCGGTGGGCAAGCACGTTGGAGGCCGCCGTGGGGACGGTGACTTTGCTCTTAACCTGGAGCGATCAGATGAATGCGGCGTTTGATGAGCAGTCAGAACGGTTGGTGATGGCAAGTACAGATTATGCCACGTACAGCGCGGGGGTTTTGCAAGCCGCGGTGGCGAGCGGGCAGTTGACTGAACGCCAGGCAGAGCTGATCGGGGTTTTCATGGAGGGGGGCGGGGCAATGGAGGAGATGGAGCAGGCCACATCCGGGCGATTCACGCCTACCATGCTCGAACTGATGGACACTATCGGCTTGCTGACCGAAGAAGAACGTACCCAGGTTCAGCAGGTCGCATCCCTCGAAGCCGCCTACGAGGCTGCGGGCGTGACGGCTTATACGTGGACTACGGCCGTCGAAGACTCTACTACTGCCGTCGGATTATCCGATCAGGGGATGGCCGGGGCAACCACCACCGCCGGTCTGCTGGGGGGGGCCGTGTGGGGCGTCGTGGAGGCGTATAACGCCGCAGAAACGGCGGCCGGGCAGGTAGAGGGCGCCATTAAAGCACTCTCGGCAACCGAGATGGACGCCGAGCGTATGAAGCTGGCCCTAAAGCTGGCCACCGAGGATTTGACGGCCGCACAGATTGAGCAAGCTCTGGCTGACTACCAGCAGTTGGAAGTGCTGGAACAATTGAACGCGGATATTGCGGCGGGAACGGCGACCAACGATGATTTCTATGCCGTTGTACTCGGCGGCATAACGACGATGACGGAGTATAACGAGCGGATGGGGATGACGACGGAGACGATCAGTGCGACAGAGGCCTCCCTGATTGGGGTTAACGACGCCGTACTCATCGCGAATGAAAATATGGGCTGGAAGGGGGTGGGGGCGCTGACGGACTATAAGGAGTCGCTGCTGGAGATTGAGGACCCCCTGATTACCGCCGCAGAGCAGATTGGCAACGCCGCGACGGGTGCGGAGGCCTTAAATTCGCGACTCAATGGCCTGCCGTCGGAGTTGGATATTAATATTAATCTGCACACGAATGGCAGTATTCCGAATGTACCCGGTTCCGGTCAGGGCCAGGGCGGAACTGGAGCGGCTGCCTTCCAAACAGGCGGCATTGTGCCGGGGAATTTTTCGGAGATGGTGCCGATCTTCGCCCATGGCTCGGAGATGATCCTGAACCCGGAGCAGCAGGCCCGCATGTTCTCCATCCTGGATGGATTGATCCATCCAGAATTCGTTGTGCCTCAGGTTCCGCAAATCCAGGCGCAACCCGCAGACCTGACCCTGGACCTGGACCGGCTTGGGCCAGACGACCTGGTTTCGACAGGCTCAACCAGCTATACCGCCCAGACGAACGTCTATACCAACCAGGACCCGATGTACGTTCTGCGGGCGGCGCGGCATCTCGATAAACTCGGAGGCCTCACCCGATGACCAATCCCCTCGGCGATGTCTCCCTGACCGCCCGCATCGCGGGCCTTACCTACGACCTCAATAGCGAGGCCATCCGCCTCCTTGACTACGATCTGGGACTGGCTACGGCGACACGCCTTAGCCAGCGCACGCCTGGTCAGCAGGGGGATACCGACCTTGGCTTCCGCCTGGCCCCACGATTTCTCAATTTATACTGGATCATGGCCGCGGCTACGAACACCGACTACCGTGCCAACCGGAAAACCATGCTCGAAGTGTTTCAGCCGCGCGACAACGACGCCGTCGTCCTCACCTTCGATTTCGGCGGCGGCCTGCTCCGCAATGTAGACGTTAACCTGGACGGGCCCCTGCTCTTCAGCCAACGTGTCGAATGGATCGAACACTGCTCCGGCGTCTTCAAAGCCGCCGACCCCCGCCTCTATCATCCCGACATCAAAACTGTTCTTTTCAACCTGGCTGGTACCGGCAGTGCCACCCAAGGCTGGGAGATACCCTGGGAGATACCCTGGGAGATCGGCACCGACACCCTCAACGCTACCGCTAACATCCTCTATGCACCCACCCTCGAGGGTGACTCTGGCTCCCGCCTCGGGGCGGTCGAATACCCTGTCATCCGCATTTTTGGCCCGGTAGAAAACCCTGTCATCACCAACGAAACCACCGGCGACGTCATCGCCCTCACCGACGAAGGTGGGCTTGTGCTGGCCGACGAAACCGAATGGGTGGAGATAGATCTGGCGGACCCGCCCCGGCGCGATGCGAAGACGATCCTGGACCAGGATGGCAACAGTGCGGCGCACTACCTGACGCCGGAGAGCGATTTCTTCTCCTGGCACCTGGCCCCTGCCGGGGAGCGGTTGCCCGCGGGGAATTACGGGGATGGAGTGAATGTGATTCGGGTGGTAGGGGCGAATGTGACGGCGGTGACGCGGGTGGTGATGAATTATTATGATCGGTATGTGGGGGTTTGACCCCACCCCTGGCCTCCCCATTTGTGAGTGCCGATGAGTACATCGCAAAAATGGGGAGGGGAGATTGCTGATTGCTGATTGCTGATTGCTGATTGCTGATTGAGTGCCGATGGGTAGATCGGACACGCAACCAACGGAAGAAAAGGAGAGAACGAGATGACGCAGAAGAGTTGGCCATGGGATACGAATCCACCGACGGGGGGGCCGGGGGATGGGAGCGCGGGGTTGAATGAGGCGACCGCACGGGAGTTTTTGGCGTTGTATTTTGGGGTGCAGGATCCGACAGTGGAGGGGGTGGTGCATGGGGTTTTGGATGAGTTGGAGGTGAGTGGGAGTGCGACGCCGTTGGATGTGGCGGCGGGGGCGGCGATTTGCTATGGTTTGTATATCAATGATGCGGTCGCAACGGTAGGGGTGGCTACGCCTGCGTTGGGCACGACGGGGGGGCGGGTGGTGTTGCGGACGAATTGGGCAGGGGTGGGGGAGGAGGATAGTCTGGACGCGCGGACGCGGTTGGCGGTGGTATTGAACAGCGATGGGGTGGCGGCGATTCCCGCGCTGACGCAGACGCCGGGGACGACGTGGGAGATTAGTCTGGCGACGTTTACAGTGAGCACGGGAGGGGTGATTACGGTGACGGATGACCGGACGTTCCGGCGGGTGACGGGGGTAGTGGATACGGATGATCTGGTAGAGGCGGCGGTGTATGGGGATAAGATTCAGGTGGGAGGAGTGCGGCGGGACCATTTGCAGGATGCGGCCGCGCGGTCGGTGATTGGGCGGGCAGGGGCGACGGCGGGGGAGCCTGCGGATATTGTGGCGGGGGCGGATGATCGGGTGTTGGCGCGCACGGGGGGGAGCCTGGCGTTTGTGCAGTTGACGGCGGGGATGGTGCCAGGTGATTTGATTGATGATACGATGGTGGGAAATCGGGTGCCACAGTTTTATCGGCGGCAGGGGGGGAACAGTACGAACTGGCAGACGCCGGGGAGTACGACATATACGCCAACGACGGTGCGGATGCAGGGGGGGATTAATCTATTTTCTGGGGTGGTGAGTGGGGGAAGTGATGTGGATGCGATTACGTTTCCGGTGGCGTTTTCAAATGTGCCGCTGGTTTTGGTGGCGTTTCAGATTAGCGGGAATACGCCTGCGCTCGCGCCGGGGGCGATCTGTTGGAGTAGTGATGTGACGGCAAGTGGGTTTAATTTGCGGATGTATCAGAATACGGGGTTGTCGGGTGATTTTGAGGTGAGTTGGCTGGCGATTGGGCCAGAGTAATTGATCGATGATCGATGATCGATGATTGAAGATTTTTAAAAACGAAGGACACGAAGTGAACACGAAGAAGATTTTTTTGGTTGTGTTGTCTTGTTTATTGTTTTTTTTGGGGGGGCTGGAGACGGTCGCGGGTTTCGGAGGTACACCGGGCGATCAACTAGCGGGTCCGGAACGAATTGTGCCGTTGTGGACGCAGGCGGGGGAGTTTACGTTTGAGGGGGTGGGGCCGGGGGGGAGTGATGTAGAGGAGGTGGTGTTTTATGTTCCGTTTTTGGCGAGGCCGCAAGTGGTGTGTTCGTTTGCGTTTGAGGGGGATTGGCCGTTGTTGGCGGGTGGTCCGGCGCAGTGTTGGGTAAGTGGGGTGACGGATGAGGGTTTTCGGTTGCGGGTGTATCAGGATATTGGATTGACGGTGGATTTGCAGGTGAATTGGGTGGCAGTAGGACCGAAATAAACGTGTACGAGCTATATCTCCGCCATTATGCCGGCAACGGCACCCTCAAAAATGCCGCCCTTGAACCCCTTTGGGCACGCTGGGTCGAAGGAGTCAACGAAGAGGGCCGTCTCACGTTTGCCATCAATGCCATCCACCCCGCCGCGGACGACCTGGTCGAACTCGACCTCATCGAGGTTCTGATCCGCAACAAATCCCTCGGCATCGTGGATTTTACCCGCGCCTTTCTGTCCATCCTCCGCGATGTTTCTATAGAAACAGACCCCGACCTGATCACCACCCTCACCTTTACTTGTCCCGGCGAAAATCACCCGCTGGCCTGGCGGCATGTCCTCTGGCCCGCCGCGACCCCCAACCGAAGCATTTTCGACAGCGTCCCCGCCGAAACGATCATGAAAACCGTCGTCCAGTATAACTGCACCGCTGACGCCAGCGTTGCCAATGAGCGATGGCGAGAGGGCGACCTGAGCGTCGCGCCCCCGTCTGGGATGGGTGTAGATATTTCAATCGCCACCGACCAGGCGCGCGGCGAAACGCTCAGCGTCTCACTCATGGGTGGCAACGTCCTTGGTGTTCTCCAACGCCTGGCCGCTCAGGGCGGCGGTGATTTCCAACTCCGCTGGCAAGGGGGAGATGCCTGGGAATTTGAGTTTTATGAGAGCCAGTTGGGTGCGGATAAATCGTCCGGCACTACCCGGGTATTGTTTTCCCTGGCAAACGGAACCCTACTCAATCCCCGCCTGCAAGTCATCGGCGCAGGCGCGACATCCGCCATCAGTGCCGGGCAGGGTGAAGAAGACGAACGCGAGGTCTCACCCGTCACCGGTGTAGACTATGCTACAAACTATGACATCGAAACCTTCGTAGACGCCCGCAACGCCGAAACCGCAGCAGAACGTCTCTTCCAGGGCCAGGCCCGCCTGCATGAACTACGACGCCAGCAAATCCTCGAGTTCGACGTAGCCCAGACCGGCGATATTTTCTGGTGCCCTGTCCCGATCACCGGTCGCAAAACATACCGCCTCGGCGACCTCGCCCTCGTAGACTACCACGGCAGTACCCAGACCCGCAAAATCACCCGCGTCCATGTCGATTGGCGCGTCCCCCAGAGCGAAAGCAACTTCATCGTCGCCCTGGAGACCCAGGAGGTCTAGTTGCAAGATCGGAATTTAGACGATTTGTTGAGTCGGTATGGCTTCCTCATCCGGGATCTGGTCCAGCGCGTGAATGATTTGGAGAAGCTGGAGCGAGGTGGGGCACAGGCTGAGGCGGCGGCACGTGTTTTTTCGACATACGCACTGATGCATGGTGCGCGGATGTTATTGGCATTTAACCGCCAACCAACGACGAATATACTGTATTTGAGCGATTTACTCTATGCCGGTGATACAGGCTATATTCGGAGAGGGGGGGCGGAGCGGGGTGTCGAGGGACTCTTCACCTATGGGATTTTTGACGGGGTAGACGATTTTTATATCGGCAACATAAATCATAGCTCGTATTATTACAGTCTCACCATTATTGCCTGGGTGCGTTTCCACGCAGATGCGATTGGGGCTGGGTCCACGATGGGGATTTATACATTTTGGCGGACTTCGACCGCCGCGCGCGCGTTCAATTTACGCAAAAATGCGAACGACAAACTGGAGTTTTTGATTTCTAACGATGGAACGGCGGAATATGCCGTGGAAAGTGCGTCTGCAGTGGTTGCAGATCAATGGTATTTTGTCGCGGCTCAATTCGATCCGAACGTGGCCCTGCATGTTTGGCTTTCGAATCCGGCGACGAAACGACTGGATAAAAGCAGTAATTCAACAGGAATCCCGGCGGGGATCGTAGCTCCGGTACCCGCCGGGCAACCCGAGATAGGAGCGAGGAATAGCGCGGCAGGTGTGGACACGGATTATCTGAAGGGGGACATTGGAATGATCTGGACGGGGGGGCATGTGGCGGCAACGCCAGAGCCGCAGATACAGAATGCGTTCCGGGTTTCAAGGCCGCTACTGGGGTTGTGACCCCTCACCGCGGAGATCGGGAGCGATGAGAAAACGATTAGAAATTGGACGTTTTTCTCACTTGCTAGGAAAAGGAGATGGGTGGCGGGAAACAAGAAGTTCGCCCAGTGGTAAAAGGGGATGGGTGGTAGGAAAATCGTTGATTTTTGTTTGCTACTTGCTGTTTTTGAGTTTGGCTACGGTTTTGCGACGGGTTTTGAGAAATCAGGGTCACAGATTGGATACAGACCGGGTAGGATACCAGGGTCAGGGAGAGGGAATGTAAAAATTATTGCAGGGAAGAACATTTGCGCTATAATGATTACAACTGAGTGGCGACACGTCCGTGAAACATCCGTTTTGCGGAGACGTGTCGCCTACGTTTTTAAGCGGCGTGTCGTCATTCAGGATTTTTTTATGCTCACACTTGATTTCATCACCTCCTACTATCGTCAGCAGGGCTGCACGTGCGCTCAGCCGCCGGTCGCGCCAGGGATGGAGCATGAGGGCAGCTGTAAGATACTTTTCCAAAAGAGGGGTCTTCTGGAGCGGTTAAGGCGTATGCGGTCGGATTCGTCCGGGTCGGTCTGGGGGAGCGATACCAGGCACGCTGGTTTGTTGAGGGGCAGGGGACTCGAGTCAGTCGCGCAGTATTTGGTTCGCCAAATAAGGCAGTGCGTTACGGTCGGAGAATGGCACAAGCGTTGCGTTGGGGGGGTGTATCGGCAGAAACGGTATTTGCCATGTAATGCGGCGGTGGGAGTATGAGAGCATCACGTGTATGTCCCGCGCGTGGCTGTGTGAATTTAATCAATGGCTCAGCCAAATTATGCGCTCACCATTTGCGCCAGGTACGCTGCGCGGAGAGTGCGCTACGTCGCGCAATTGGCAACCATGCTGAATATGGTCCGGCCTGGCGAGCCAAGAGCCGCAGGATACTGGCTGCTCATGGTGTTAGCGGTCGCACCCATGTCGTCCATCACATTGTGCCTCGTGCAAACGGAGGCACTGACGATGATGACAATTTAATAGTCATGTCGCGGAAGGAGCACAGTGCCCTCGAAGCCAGGCTCAGGGGTAGGGGGGTAAAAATCTCTACATGAAATTCCATAGCTACGGCGTGCGGCAATCAGATTTTTTTCTGTACGTATCTTGAAAAAGGGGGGGTATGCCACAGTTTCCTAAAAAACCTGAGTTACGGCAGCGACGAAACCAGTCGGCGAGCAGGGCGGTATTGGTGGCAGAGGAGGAGCCACGGACGCGCGCGCCAAGTTTGCCGAGCAGGGGGGTGGATGGGGATGGGAACGAGTTGGCGTGGCATGAGATGACGAAGCGGTGGTGGAAGGAGGTGTGGGCCAGCCCAATGGCGGGGGAGTATTTGAGGGCGGATGAGCAGGCGCTCTTCCGGCTGGCGGTGTTGGTGGATGCGTTTTGGGCCACGCCGACGATTGCGTTGAGCCGGGAGATCCGGGAAGTGCAGAAGACGTTTGGGTTGACGCCGTTGGACCGGCGGCGGTTGGAATGGCAGGTGCAGCAGGTGGAGGATGCGTCGCTGCGCTTACAGGAGAAGCGCGTGGGGCGGGCGCGTGAACGGGCCAGAGAAGCGGGGGACCCGCGCCGGGTGTTGCAGGAAGCGGATAAAAAGCAACCACAGGAGAGGAGGGCGAATTGAGTATATTTTGGGTCGGTTTTTTGGTGGGGTTTGTTGTAGGAATAGGTGTGTACTTTGTATTCAGCGCAATTTTGTTTTTGCGTGCATTATGGAAGTTGTGGGTGGAATCATGACCGTTTTGATGGCTCCGGCGTTCGAGGAGTTGATGTGGCCCAGCTTGGGGGGGCAGGTGTGCGATTTTATTGAGGCGTTCCTGGTGCATGGGCCGGGAGATTTGCGGGGGGAACCGGCGCGGTTGGATGAGGAGAAGCGCGCGCTGATCTACCGGATGTATGAGGTATTTCCGGCGGAACATCCACAGGCGGGGCGGCGACGGTTTAAGCGGTGTTGTTTGAGTTTGCGGAAAGGGACGGCAAAAACGGAGTTGGCCGCGTGGCTGGCGGCGGTGGAACTGCATCCTGAGGGACCGGTGCGGTGCGATGGGTTCGACGCCGGGGGGCAGCCCGTGGGGGTGGGGGTTTTGGATCCGTATGTTCCGATGGTGGCATACACGGAGGAACAGTCTGACGAGCTGGCATATGGGGCCTTGCGGGTGATCCTGGGGTACAGCCTGGCTGACGATTTCGATATCGGCATTGAGCGGATCATGCGGCGAGGGGGGGATGGGAAGGCGGTGAGCCTGGCCGGGGCACCGGAGGCACGGGATGGGGCCCGGACGACGTTTCAGGTTTTCGACGAGACGCATCGGATGAATACGCCTCGCCTGAAGGCGGCGCACCGGACGATGCTGGCGAATGTCCCCAAACGATTTCTTGCGGATGCCTGGAGTCTGGAGATTACGACTGCTCCCGCGCCTGGTGAGGGGAGCATTGCCGAGGATACGATGGAGTACGCCAGGCAGGTGGCCGCGGGGACGATCCAGGACAGCCGGTTGTTTTATTTCCACCGGCAGGCTTCGGATGATCACGATTTAAACACGCCGGAGGGGGTCCGGGCGGCAGTGCTGGAGGCGAGCGGCCCCACTGCGGCGTGGTCGGATATCGACGGCATTGCCGAGCAGTGGCGTGACCCCACGGCCGATAAGACGTTTTTAGAACGGGTGTGGTTGAATCGGGTGGTCCGGGCGAGCGAGCGAGCGTTCGATATGGATGTCTGGCGGAAGCTGGCGGATCCGGGGTTTGAGGTGCCGGAGGGGGAGGTGATCGTGCTTGGATTTGATGGGGGGCGGTGGCATGATGCGACGGCGTTGGTGGGCACGCATGTTTTGACCGGGTTCCAGTGGGTACTGGGACTATGGGAGCGGCCGACGGAGGTGGATCTGGTGAACTGGGAGGTGCCTGCTGATCAAGTGGACGAGGCGGTAGCAGAGGCCTTTCGAAAGTGGGATGTGTGGCGGATGTACTGCGATCCGCCGTATTGGGAGAGCACGGTTTCGGTATGGGCCGGGCGGTATGGGGCGGAGCGGGTGGTGGAGTGGTGGACGAATCGCAATAAGCAGATGGCGTATGCGATCAAGGCTTTTAATAGTGCGGTCCAGTCGGAGGAGCTCATCCACAGCGGGGACCCGGATTATGCGCGGCATGTCGGCAATGCGGTTCGAAAAGAGTTGCGGCTGCGGGATGAGGATGGGCAGCCGCTGTGGACGATTTACAAGGAGCGGCCAGACAGTCCGTTCAAAATCGACGCGGCGATGGCCGGAATTTTAAGTTGGGAGGCGCGGAATGATGCGATTACGGCCGGGGTGGGGCAGCGGCGGCAAAGTGTGTATGAGGAGCGAGGGCTCGTTTATGGTTAGGATTTTTTTGATTTAAGGAGCATTCAATGGATAAACGTCTTTTGAAAAACATTAACGGGTTTGATCGTTTTTGGCTTTGGCTGGCACTGCATTTACCGCGCAAGGTTGTTTTCTTCGCTGCCTTGAGGGTAGTCGGGGAAAGAGTGAACGATGACGGTTTTGTAGAGGTGCATGAGGCGGTTTTACCGCGGGTTAGGCATTGGTTTGAGGAAGCGTGGCATACGAGATTTTTGCGTTGGTCGAGCCAGAATTTATCGGACGGGAAAAAGCCGTTGTGGAGGCATGGCCGGGGGTGGTTATGGCTGAATGGACGTTGTGTGTTCTCAATGGAGTGGCAACCAGGCAGCCGATATTTTTGCACGTTGCATCTTGACTGGGGGGGCGGGGATACTGACCGGGATTTGTCAGTGACGGTTGGGTTTCCGTTGATAGGGTTTTATCATTTTTCGTTGGATGGATTTTTGCCGGAATGGGCGGTTGACGGGAAGTGGGTGGATAGTTCGTATCGTCCGGGGACGAAGTTTAAGATGGCGATCCCACGGAAGATTGGGGTTTCTGTCCATGATGGAAATATCTGGTTTTCACTTTGGGAGTATCCGATGGCGTGGAGCAGCAAGCAACCTTGGTGGTGGCAGTTCAGTTTCAATCCGGCGGATTTCGTTTTGGGGAGGGCGAAGTATCAGGAGATGAATTTGTTTAGCGAGGCGGCTGTTTTAGAGCTTCCTGAAGGTCAGTATCCGGTGATGGTGAAGGTTTTTGAGTGCACGTGGAAACGGCCGCGCTGGCCCTGGGCGCGCAGGATGGTGCGCGCGGAGGTTGATTGTGGGGAGGATGGGGTTCCCTCGCATGCGGGGAAGGGTGAGAACAGTTGGGATTTGGAAGATGATTTGACCTATCGAATGACCTGTCCGGAAAGCACCGTAGAAGGGGCGGTGAAACGGTTGCGGGACTCGATTATGAGAGATCGGAAGCAATATGGTTCTCCAGCGGATTTGTTGGCGAA
>JABWBV010000184.1 GCA_013359445.1 Anaerolineales bacterium
GCTGGGAATGCCGATTCACACCGTCAAGACCATCGCGTTCTGGGCGTTTGCGATTGCGTTTGCTGTCAAAGTTCCCATCTGGCCCTTCCACACCTGGCTCCCCGACGCGCACACCGAAGCGCCGACCGCCGGTTCGATGATCCTGGCAGGGGTGCTCCTCAAACAGGGTGCATACGGGTTCATCCGGTTGGTCATTCCCCTGTACCCAGAAGAGGCGCGGACGTATGCCTTTGCCCTTGCTTTCCTGGCGATGATGGCGATTATCATGGGTGCCTTTGCCTCCTACGGACAAACGGACTTCAAGCGGTTGGTCGCTTATTCTTCTGTCAACCACATGGGCTTTGTCCTGTTGGGGATTGCGGCGGCGGCTTGGGTGGCTGGAGGCCCGAATGCGGAGGACGGCATCATCGCGATGAATGGGGCAGTCTTGCAAATGTTCAATCACGGCCTGTCTTCGGCGGGGATGTTTTTCCTCGTTGGGGTGATTTACGAACGAACGCATACCCGTAACCTGAACGAGTTCGGGGGGCTGTTCCCGCTCGTCCCTGTGTACGGTGGTATTTTAATCTTCACCTCAATGGCCTCGTTGGGGCTTCCCGGTTTGAACGGGTTTGTCTCTGAGTTTCTTGTGGTGCGGGGGAGTTGGCCGGTATTTACCCTGTTCACCGCGTTGAGCATGATTGGGTTACTTTTTACAGGTGCGTATATCCTGAAAGGGATCAAAAATACCCTCCACGGCCCCTTGAATGAAAAATGGGTCGGTCATTTGAGTGAAATCAACGCGCGTGAATTGTGGGTGATTGCCCCGCTCATGATGTTGATGCTCTGGTTGGGTGTCTGGCCCGCATGGTTGTTGGGCGTGATTAATCAGGCTGTGACAGCCTTGTTTGGATAAGAGGTACGTGATGCAGGTTTCATTTCCAGTCCTCAGTGTTATTACCTTTGCCCCGCTTGTCGCAGGACTTTTGCTCCTGTTTGTCCCCGCTGACCGGAAAAACGAAGTCCGGGTTGGGGCCTTGGCGGCGGCGGCGTTTACCCTCGCACTCTCCTTTTGGGTATATTTCACCTATGACGGGGCGGCGGGGGGCTACCAGTTTATTGAAAAATATGACTGGCTTCCCGCGCTTGGCGTGTCCTATTACGTTGGCGTAGACGGGATGAGCACCCCGCTCGTGCTGTTGACCGGTGTGGTCATGTTCACCGGGGTGTTGATCTCCTGGGGGATTGATGACCGCCCGCGCGAATTTTTTGCTTTCCTGTTCATTCTGGCGACCGGCGTGTTTGGCGTGTTCATCGCGTTGGACTTGTTCATGTTGTTCTTCTTCTATGAACTTGCAGTGTTCCCGATGTACCTGCTCATCGCCATTTGGGGCTGGAAGGTGACACGGGAATATGCGGCCATGAAACTGACGCTGTTCCTGTTTGTGGGTTCGGTGGTTGCGCTGGTTGGCGCATTGGCGATGTACTTTACATCCGGCATGGGCACCTTTGATATGCTGATGTTGGAAACGGCGAATTTCTCCCGCGAATTTCAAGTCTTCTGGTTCCCATTCGTCTTCCTCGGTTTTGCGGTGTTGGGCGGTATCTTCCCCTTCCACAACTGGTCGCCGGATGGACACGTGGCCGCCCCGACTGCGGTTTCGATGTTCCACGCGGGGGTGTTGATGAAGTTGGGGGCATTCGCCGCCCTCCGGGTTGGGATGATGCTTCTGCCCGAAGGCGCGCAAGCCTGGATGCCTGCAATCATCATTTTTGCGATGATCAACGTCGTGTATGGGGCGTTCATCGCCATGGTGCAGACGGACCTAAAATACGTTATCGGTTATTCTTCAGTGTCCCACATGGGGTTGGTGATGTTGGGGTTGGCGACGATGAGCAAAAATGGGTTCGTCGGCGCTGGTTTGCAAATGTTCTCCCACGGGGTGATGACCGCTCTCTTCTTTGCTTCGGTCGGGATGATGTATGACCGGGCACACACCCGTGAAATTTCCAAGTTAGGCGGGATGAGTAAGGAAATGCCCTGGGTGGCAGTCGCGTTCATCATTGGCGGGTTAGTTTCGATGGGCATGCCCGGTTTTTCCGGTTTTGTGGCTGAATTTCCGATCTTTATGGGATTGTGGACTTCCGGCCAATCTGCCATCAACACGAACTGGCCGTATGCCGATTGGGTAGCCCCGATGTTGGCGATTATTGCCGCAATTTCGATTGTGGTTACGGCTTCGTATATCATCCGAATTATTCGGCAAGTCTTTTTTGGTAATTTACCCGAAGAACTGCATGGTCATATCGGTGATGTGACGGCTTTAGATAAGATCGCCCTGGTTACGCTGGTGGTTATCATGGTTTCCATGGGTATTTTCCCGCAATTGATTGTCCCTCTCGTTGAATCTGGTGTGGATAATGTCCTGCGCCTGTTTGGAGGTGCCTAGTGTTTGGAACGATTGACTCTACGATGATGCTGGCAATCTTGCCAGAAATTCTCCTCACGGTCCTGGCTGGCTTTGTGTTGACTCTGGACATTGTCTGGAAGGAACGCGAAAGTAAACGCACCCTCGGCTGGGTTACGGCGGGCGGTGCGGGCTTGATCTTGCTTGTCACGTGGTTTGCCACCAACCCTGGCGGGAGTTCTGTTGCCCTGTGGGGCGATATGATCCGGGCGGATATGATGGCGTTCGTGTTCAAATCCCTGGCGGTGTTTGCGGCAGGGGTGACAGCTCTGTTGGCGATGGATGTGGATCATCTCGGTAATCGAGGTGAGTTCTATATTTTGTTATTGTCTTCAACCATTGGGATGTGTTTGATGGGGTCAGCGACAGATTTGATTATGCTGTTGTTGGCGATTGAAACCACTTCCATTCCCTTATACGTATTAGCCGGGTTCTTCAAAAATGATGACAAATCCACAGAATCGGGTTTCAAATACCTGGTTTTTGGCGCGATGACGACAGCCATCATGCTTTATGGGTTTTCTCTTCTCTACGGCTTTACTGGAGAGACCAATTTGTATGTCCTCGCGGCAGGTTTGGCTTCTGGTGAACTCGCTAGTGTCGCTGTGATTGGCTCCATGTTGATGATCCTGGTTGGCTTTGGGTTTAAAATCTCTGCCGTACCATTTCACTTCTGGGCACCTGATGTATATGAAGGCGCACCCACACCTGTGGCCGGATTTTTGTCAACAGCTTCAAAGGCGGCTGGTTTTGCTGTCCTCATCCGGGTTTTGTTTGCCGTATATCCCAATATTACCGATCAGTGGGGGGCCATACTCGCCGCTCTTTCCGTTGCGACGATGACGCTTGGAAACACTGTTGCCCTGACCCAAAAAAATATCAAACGTATGTTGGCCTATTCCTCGATTGCTCACGCGGGCTACATCTTGATTGGGGTGGTCTCAGCAAACGAATTAGGTATGAGCAGTGTCGTGTTTTACCTGATCGCCTATTTGCTGACCAACCTCGCGGCTTTTGGGGTGGTTTCGGTCGTTGGGCGGGTTATCGGTTCAGATGAAATTGCGGCATATGCGGGTTTGAGTCGCCGTTCGCTCGGCGCTTCGATGGCGATGCTGGTTGCTTTCTTATCCCTGGCAGGGGTGCCCCCTCTGGCTGGATTTGTTGCCAAAGTGTGGGTTTTTGCCGCCGCAGTCGAAGCGAACCTGATTTGGTTGGCGATTGTGGGCGTGATCAATGCCATTATCGGTGTGTACTACTACTTGATCGTGTTGAAAGTGGTGTACCTCTATCGCTCCGAAGATGATGACAAACCTTTGCCCATCTCGCGCCCGAACATGCTGGCGTTGGTTTTGCTCTGTATTGGCATTGTTTTCATCGGGACGATTTTTGCGCCCTGGTGGGGCTTCGCCGACACCGCCGCGGCGGCTTTGTTCATTCCTTAGCTGTCGTTTGTGCGAATTTGCACATTGACTTCACCTTTTCTTGCTGATATACTACCGCCGCGATGAACCGGGCTGACCAGGAGCAACCAAAAGATCGAATACAGTATGCCCTCAATATGACGATGGTTGCTGTGGCAGGACAGGTAGGCTGTCTGACCGTGGTTGTGATCATCGTATCGCTAATTTTGGGCTTGTTTCTGGATCGTCAGTTCGACACCCGCCCCGTTTTCACAATCGTATTCTTAATAGGTAGTATACCGGTAACCTTAGTTACTATGTTTTGGGTTGTGCGAAAAGCCACTTCCCAAGTGAAACCTGTTTCAAAAAGCACACTATCCCCTTTGGAGGAAGCAGACCGTGAAAAGTAATCGGATCCTGGGTATCAAGAATCGTTATTTCATCCTTGTTTTTATTGTGCTCGGCATTGTCTTTCATGGCGTTTTAGGGATCAAAGCGCTTTCCCCTCACGTCCAACTCCCTGCTGAGCCACTTTTTACTATTGTGCCGGGTTTTGACTTCACAAATACCCTCCTGGCAACATTATTAGCAGACATCTTACTGCTCCTTGTCGCAGTCTCTGTCCGAAGAGCGACGTCCGGGAATAGTATGGTTCCAAGTGGCATTGCCGGTGCTATCGAAGCATTGCTCGAAGCGCTCTATAACCTGACGGAATCGACGGCTGGAAAGTATGCCCGTAAAATATTCCCCTGGTTTGCGACCATTACTTTATTAGTTCTTTTCGTAAACTGGATGGAATTGATTCCTGGTGTAGATAGCATCGGGTTGTTCCAGCCTCATCATGTTCACAGTGAAGAAGTTGCTGAAGCTCCCGCCGAAGGCGAACATGCGGAGGAAGAGGCACACGAAGACGGAGCACATAGTGAAGACCACGCCGCATTTGATGCGCTTTGCACCACCCAACAATGGTTGTTCTTTACCTCCGTCAGCGGTGACCCGGAATGTGCCTCTGCAGTTGTCCCTTTTGTGCGTGTGGCGTCCACTGATTTGAATTTTACCGTAGCTCTGGCAGTCACGTCCGTGTTCATGACGCAGGTGATCGGTGTGCAAGCCCTAGGGGGAAGCTATTTCAAGAAGTTCTTCAATGTGAGCGGAATATTTAGCAAACCAATTTTTGGCGTCATCGATTTTGCCGTTGGTTTGCTGGAATTGATTTCGGAAATCTCCAAGATGATTTCGTTTTCATTCCGGTTGTTTGGGAACATCTTTGCGGGCTCGGTGCTCTTGTTCGTTATCGGTAGCCTGGTTCCTATCTTTGCCCAGTCCATCTTTTTGATGCTTGAGTTTTTTGTCGGCTTGATCCAGGCTATCGTCTTCGGGATGTTGACGATGGTCTTTATGTCCCAGGCCACTCAGGGCCATCACGGGGACGAAGAGCATCATTAATTCGTGTTCAATAGTGTCGTGGCTATATGGCTACCACTGTTTATAAATTACTAATAACAAATTACTAATTTTGGAGGTTCTTTCTCATGGAAGGTAGTATCGAAGTTGCTGCGAAGTTGATTGGAGCCGGTTTAGCCATGCTTGGCGCTATCGGTGCAGGTGCAGGGATTGGTATCCTCACCAGTGGCGCGTTACAGGCCATCGGCCGTAATCCGGATGCCGCTGGGACCATCCAAACCAATATGGTTTTGGGCATCGCCTTTGCCGAAGCAGTTGCCATTTACTGTCTGGTCGTTGCCCTCCTGATTCTGTTCGTATTCTAAAATGACGAATAGTCTCTTCACAATTGGAGGTGTTTTGTGGAAGCACTAGGTATTAATGGCGGTTATTTTCTTGTACAGTTAGTTAATTTTCTGATTATCTTAATTGTGCTTCGCGCATGGGTTTATACCCCAGTTCTCGGCATGCTTGAAAAACGCCGCGCGACGATTGCGAAAGGTCTGGAAGATGCTCGTGTGGCTTCGGATGCTCGTGCAAATGCCGAGCAAGAAGCGGCAAAAATCATCGCTGAATCACAGGCAAAAGCATCCCAGATGGTTAAAGAAGCCTCAGAACGTGCTGAAAATGCAACGCGCGATATTCGCGCCGCGGCAGAAGCTGATGCCGTAAAAATCCGCGAAAATGCGGCCGTTGAAGCACAGCAAGAACGTAATCGAATTTTAGGTGATCTTCGTGGTCAGGTTGCCGCATTAGCGATTGCCGCGACCCAAAAACTGCTCAACGAATCGCTCGACGAAAAACGTCAACGCAGTTTGTTGGAAGAATTCTTCTCAGGGATTAAAGCCGGTAAAGTGACAGTTCTGGAAGGAACCGCCATGAGCGGGGCCTCTGCGGAAGTGACCAGCGCTTTGCCCTTGACCGACAGCGAACAGAATGCCGTCAAACGGGATGTTCTGGCCAAAGTTGGTGGTGATGCCACGGTAGCTTTCCGGGTTGATCCGACCATCTTGGGCGGGTTGGTCGTTCGCGTTGGCGATAAAGTGATCGATGGTTCTGTTGCAGGGCAATTAGCCAACTTGCGCGAAACCTTACGATAACATCCGCACTCTATTTAGATGAAAAAGACACCCATCAAATGGGTGTCTTTTTATTTGGATAGTTCAACTCAAATGGCTCTCCTTTTTTTTTAGAGAGTTTCCTCTCTAAGTTTGAGCAGTTACTAAAAAAGCAAAACGACCAGGAAATTTCCTGGTCGTTTTGTCGTTTTAGTCTTATGGACGAAAAGTTTAGCGTCTGGGGGTACGATCCTGATTGCGCTGGAAACCGCCCCCTCCACGTCGGTCGCC
Organism: Anaerolineales bacterium; assembly: GCA_013359445.1. Taxonomy (GTDB): domain Bacteria; phylum Chloroflexota; class Anaerolineae; order Anaerolineales; family JABWBV01; genus JABWBV01. The sequence continues at coordinate 6,640 of JABWBV010000184.1, forward strand.
ACCCCCATCGCGGCGTCCACCACCACCGCCGCGATTCCCACCCCCGCGGTCGCCGCCCCCTCGACTTCCGCCGCCTCGATCTTTTTCCATCGCCTCTTCCAGAGTCCACCCTTCCAAAACAGCCTGGCGAGACAGGCGAACTTTGCCGTTATCATCAATCCCAGTCACCATGACGGTCAGTTCATCTCCCAACCGAGCCACATCCTCGACCTTTTCGACACGGAAACTATCGAGCTGGGAAATGTGAACCATCCCATCCTGACCGGGCAGGATTTCAACGAATGCGCCAAAATCAGCCACCCGGACGACTTTCCCGGTATAAATTCGGCCCAGAACGACCGTTTCAACCAAACTGGAAACCATCTCGCGCGCTTTGCGGGCGGCTTCGCCATCGTTCGTGGCAATAAAGACGGTGCCATCATCCTGAATGTCAATGGTTGCCCCAGTTTCTTCTTGAATACTCCGAATGACCTTGCCACCTGGGCCAATGACCGCCCCAATCTTCTCGACAGGAATCTGGATGGTGATAATGCGCGGGGCGTGGGGTTTCAGGTCCGCGCGGGGTTTTTCCAACACTTCCAGCATCTTGCCCAAGATGTGCGCGCGGCCCTCTTTGGCTTGGGTCAGCGCTTCGGCCATAATCTCGGCGGTCAGCCCGGCGATTTTAATGTCCATCTGTAAGGCTGTGATGCCTTTTTCGGTCCCGGCGACTTTGAAATCCATATCCCCGAGGTGATCTTCGAGGCCTTGAATGTCGGTCAGAATCGCGTATTTAGTGCCATCGCTGATAAGACCCATCGCCACACCGGACACAGGGGCTTTGATCGGCACGCCCGCATCCATCAGCGCCAGCGTAGAACCGCAGACGGAGCCCATCGAGGTGGAACCATTAGAGGACAGGGCCTCGGATACCAGGCGAAGGGTATAAGGAAATTCGGTTTCTGAAGGGATGACCGGAACGAGGGCGCGTTCGGCCAGGGCACCGTGTCCGATCTCGCGGCGGGATGAGCCACGTAGGGGGCGCACTTCCCCCGTGGAGAAGGGGGGGAAGTTATAGTGGTGCATGTAGCGTTTCTTTTCGATGGGGGAAAGGGTGTCAATTTCCTGGGCATCGCGTGGGGTACCGAGCGTTGCAAGCGTCAGAATTTGGGTTTCCCCGCGGGTGAAGAGGCCAGAGCCGTGGGCAATGGGGCTGTAATCCACCATGCACCAGATGGGGCGGACTTCACGTGTGTGGCGGCCATCCGGGCGGAGACCACGTTCGAGAATGCGTTCGCGGACAACGGCTTTATGTACGGCGTCGAAAGCTTCTTTAACCGCCGATTCGGAAGGAGCGCTTTCCGTGCCGTTGGCGAGCGTTTCGATGGTTTCGCGTTGGATGGTTTTGAGCGCCGCATTCATTTCGGCTTTGGTATGTTCGGCATCCAGAATAGCGTGAATTTTATCGGCGCAATGGGCTTTGACCGTGGCGATGAGCGTTTCGTCCGTTTTGAACGAGGGGTATTCGCGTTTGGCTTTGCCAACTTCTGCCGCCATTTGGAGTTGGGCATCAATGAGGGGCTGAATAGCCTGATGCCCATATTGTAGGGCGGCGCCCATTTGTTCTTCGGGCACTTCTTTGGCCCCACATTCGACCATGAGGATGGCATCGCGGGTGCCGGCCAGCCGCAGGTCGAGGTCGGACATTTCGATTTCGGCGAAGGTGGGGTTGACGACAAATTCGCCGTCAATGAGGCCTACGCGGACCGCCCCGACCGGGCCATGCCAGGGGATGTCGGAGATGGTAACTGCGGCGGAGGCGGCGTTGATGGCGAGAACGTCCAGCGGATTTTCCCCATCTGCGGAGAGGGCATACATGATGACCTGCACGTCGTTGTGCATATCTTTGGGGAAGAGGGGGCGGAGCGGGCGGTCGGTTAGCCGCGCGGTGAGGATGGCGTCTTCGGAAGGGCGTCCCTCGCGGCGGAAGAAACTGCCGGGGATACGGCCCCCCGCGTACATCCGTTCTTCATAATCCACGCTGAGGGGAAAGAAGTCAATCCCTTCGCGCGGTTCTGGACTCATGGTGGCGGCGGCAAAAACCATGGTTTTGCCTAACCGGACGGTGACAGCGCCACCCGCTTGTTTAGCGAGCAGGCCGGTTTCAAATGTGATCGTTTGATCGCCCACATTTGCGGTAAATTGTTTGTTTTCGGGTTTCATTGTACTCCTCGAAATGAGTGGCCCACCAGTGAGGAACTGGGAGGTCGGGACAAAAGGGCGGTTTTATCCCGACCCTCCAATACCTGACCGGTGAGAATGGTTGATTCACACGAACCTCTGTTCTTGTGAAGGGTTTCTAGGGGGGGCGGATTAATAACGTGATACGTCCCCCGTATCGGATTGAAAAAAATGGGCAGAGGAACTTTGCACCTCTGCCCATTTTTTTGTTACTTACGGCGCATGTTCAGCTTGTCTGTGATGGCAATGAAACGTTGATAGTCTTTGCGGCGCAGGTAAGCTAACAGGCTTCGGCGTTGGCCGACCATTTTGAGCAAGCCACGGCGGGATGATTCGTCGTGTTTATGCGAGCGCAAATGCTCGGTCAACTGCGTAATACGCTTGGTCAATAACGCGATTTGGACTTCAGGTGAACCTGTGTCGTTGTCCTGACGTTTATAGTCGCTGATAATGCCTTGTTTGACTTCTTTTGCGAGGGTCATGACGTCTGCTCTCCTTTTAGAATAATTTTGCAGGTCTCCATACCAGGAGCAAACTTTTGCGCTTGCCTCCGGTAGGCCTAGTCGGAGCGGCATTATACCAAAGAGCAGAGGATGGGGCAAGTTTATAATTGTTTTTTCATGCTCTCACGGAGTTCAAAGCCAAATTGAGCATAAAGCCCATGGGCATCTTGTGTTTCTAATAAGATTTTGCACCCCTTTAGATCGGGATGGGTGAGGATGCAAGAGACCATCCATTTCCCCAAGCCGTTGCCGCGGTAGCGTGGGGCAATGACGACATCTGCCAGATAAGCAAAAACCGCTTTATCGGTGATGACCCGGGCAAAGCCGATTTGATCTTCTTCTTGGTAGAGGTTGAAGGGGATGGCGTGGGCAATGGCTTTGGCGATTTGGGTGCGCGTGCGCGTTGCGGCCCAATAGGTGTTTTTTAGTTGCTGATAAACGAAGTCAAAATCCACATATTCGGGATCGGTCAGGATTTTGTAAGGGAATTTTTCCCATAAGTAGTGGATCATGTTATTCGCTAATTTTTCCGGGAATCCCTTTTGCTAACCGAAATAAATCGATGGGATGAAGTTCTAGCCCCAGCCAGGGATTGCCACTGCTGATGCTGACTTTCTCGTATTGAAGAAAAACTTCGTCAAAGATCACGGGAACCTCGGCGGGCAGGCAGAGGGGGGCCACCGCGCCCTGGACAGAATGGGTTACAGCTTGGATTTCCTCGGAACTGGAAAAGGTCAGGCGACGCCATGCGCCGGGGAGATATTCCCGGACGGCCTGGGGTAACAGCCGCGCATGGCCGGGTACACACGCCATCACATAACGTGTCTCGGCGACGGGGCCTCCTTTTTCACGCAGGAGGATAGATTTGACCATTTCTTCCATCACTACGCCACGGGTTTGGGCGGCGGTTTCGATGGTGAAGACGGCTTCGCTGTGGGGGAGCCGTCGGTAGGGGACCTGGTGGGCATCCAGGAATTTAGTAATGTTGGTGTGTTCGGGGACTTCCATTTTTGAGGGATTATCCTACCGGTGAGATTAGTTCCCAAGCCAACCGAAACGCTCAAAATCGACGCGCCCTTCGGCGTCAAACTCCACCCCTTCTTCTTCTAACATTTCGCGTTGGAGCAACCCCCCAAACCCAATCCGAGGGCTGACCTTGCCCTGGGCGTTGATCACTCTTTGCCAGGGGACGTCGGTGCCGGGTTTTAAGCCCGCCATGGCAAACCCAATCATCTGGGCACTGCAATCCCCTACGAGACGCGCAATTTGCCCGTAGCTGGTGACTTTGCCACGCGGAATTTGACGCACAATGGCGTAAATGCGTTCGTAGAGGGGGCGTTGATCTGGCATTCGGGTTGTTGAAGGGGTGGGAATGGGGCTGATTTTATCGCGTTCGGTGGGTTTGTGGGGAGGCGGTTTTTGGGGATTTGCCACCTGCGTTAGGTTAGCTTACCGGATCGTCAGGGTGTTCGGTGTTCCATTGGGCCACGAGTTCGTCCGGGGTTTTGCCGAATTAAAACCAGCAGTTCAGCCAGTGAAACGCAGAGACTCCTCTGGCTAATTTTAGTAGTCGAGTAGCCTTACGTCATTTCGACCGTAGGGAGAAATCCCTGTTACGCGAGCAGGAACAGTTACCCACAGGATGATGGGTGATCGTTCCAGGGATTCCTCGTTATGCGCGGAATGACGCCATAACGATGGTTCGTTTTTGATTATTTCGCAATAAGACGCTCTCCATATAGGCAATCGTTTTTCGAAATAGCCCGTTCTTTTTTGACAAGATATAATTTCAGCTATGAACTCCCCTCTCCGAATTGCCCTGGCCCAAATGCGCTGTGAAAAAGCGGCGATTAACGAAAATCTGGCGGTGATGGCGGACATCCTGACCGAGGCAGAAAAACGCCGGGTGGACATTGTCGGCTTTCCCGAAATGAGCCTGACGGGGTACGCGGACCCGACGCGCTATCCTGACGCGGTCATCACGCTGGATGGCCCGGAGGTGGCCGCTCTGCTGGAGGTGTCCCGCACCTTTTCGGGGACGGTGTTGGTGGGGTTGATTGAGCGGAATCCGGCGGGGAAGTCGTTTAT
>JABWBV010000797.1 GCA_013359445.1 Anaerolineales bacterium
ATACGGTGCGATGCAGACGCAACTGCTCACCCTCTCGTATATGCAACAAAGCTGGTCCAGCATATACAACTCTACGATGAATTTGTATGGGTGAGAGGACATAGATTTGACGAATGAACGCAGATTTTTGAAAAGAATCTGCGTTCATCTGTTTAATTCGTTCAATCAGTGTTCGAAATCCACCTTGATCCGTTGCATCTTTACAGAATTTTCACGCCTCCCCCCTCAAGCCTCCGCCCTTCCCGCCGATAACGAGTTAAGCAATGAACCAACCATCCAACTTTCCTCCAGGAGACTCCCCAAAATGATGCTATCCTACGCCGCTTACCCCACTGCCGAATACCGCCAACAAGAAGTCATGAGCGCCAGCTCCCTTCGCCTGATCATTATGGCCTACGACTTTTCCATTCGTGCCTGCGAGCAACAAGATTTCGTCAAAGCGACCAAAGGCATTTCCCTCCTGCGCGACGCCCTCAACTTCGACTACGCCGAAGTCGCCACCGGCCTCTTCCGAATTTACCAATGGTGCCTCGACTGCATCCGCGCCGGGGATTATGCCGAAGCCCAAAAGAACCTCACCGAACTCCGTTCCGCCTGGGTCACGGTAGAGAACCGGCTGGATGGGAGCATGATATAACCGACAAGTGTGCAAGTCAGCAAGTCAGCAAACCAACTAACCAACCAACCAACTAACCAACCAAAAACCCCATCCACGGGGACAATCAGTAAACCCCATCTTCACACACTTTTTACACCCCCTTCACTGGGGGTTTACTGTTTAAAAGCCTTGACACCAATAAGATAGGGACATTGAAGCGTTCTTGGTTATTTGTAATTGGTAGTTATTTGTTACCCTCCCAACTTTCAGTGTACCAATCAACTAATCAACCAACAAACCAATCAACCAACAAACCAATCAACCAACAAACCAATCAACCTCCCACTAACCCAACCCCATGTCCTTCTGGTCTACCCTCCGCACTGGCGCATCTGCCCTCACTGCCCAACAACTTCGGCTGGACATCATCTCCAACAATATCGCCAACGCCGAAACCACCCGCACCGAAGAAGGCGGCCCCTACCAACGGAAAGACGTTGTCTTTATTCCCCAGGGCACCAACACCTTCCTCCCGGAATTTATCCGCGCCCGGCATGAACAGGACGGAAATACCCTACTCTCTGCAGGCAACACCACCCAAGACCCCGAAACCGGTGTCCGCGTCGCCGCCATCGTCACCGACGACACCCCTGGCGCAGTCGTCTACGACCCCACCCACCCCGACGCCAACGAAGAAGGCTTTGTCGAATACCCCAACGTCAACATCGCTGTCGAGATGACCAACATGCTCTCCGCCACCCGCTCCTACGAAGCCAACCTCACCGTCATCGAAGCCGCCAAACGCATGGCCCTCAAAGCGTTGGAAATCGGTCGCTGATCTTCAATTAACAATTGATCATTCACTATTCACAATTGGCAATTGATATGACCATCCCTCCCGTTACCTCCTCCCAAATATCCCCCCTCACCCCCGTCTCCTCCCCGCAGACCTCCCGCCCCATCGATGGGCTGAAACAAACGGGCGAGACATTCCAGAGCTATCTGGACACCCTCAGCGAGTCCCAAAACAACAGCGACAAACTCCTCAAACAACTCGCCGCTGGGGAAGATGTAGACATCCACAACGTCATGCTTGCCACCGAACAAACCGACATCAACTTCCGCGTCGCCATGGCCATCCGCGACCGTCTCGTAGACGCGTACCGGGAAACGATGAGGATGGCCGTGTAAGAAGGGAATTCATAGGAACTGGTAGGAATTGATTGGAATTCCCACCTTGTTCCCAAGTTCATCCCAATTCCCTCATTAAGAATTCACAATTGACTATTCACCATTGACCATTTTCCCCCATGCTCACCGCCCTCCGCACCCAACTCCTCACCTTCTGGCAAAAACTTGGCCGGACACAGCGCACGCTCCTGCTTGTGCTTGTGATCACCCTCCTGATCGTC
>JABWBV010000185.1 GCA_013359445.1 Anaerolineales bacterium
CTTCGTCGAGGGAGACACCGGTCTCGGATTCGCGTTGTTGGCTGAGGGCATTGACGACGAGTTGGCGGGTGTCGGTGTCGGAAAGGGCCTGGGAAAGTTGCAGGCCAAAGGTGGCGGTTTGGTTGACCTGGTACTGACCGAGCGTGGTGGTGCCACCGTTGAGCAGAAGTTCATTTTGGACGGCGGCGATTTGCCCGGCGATACCGCCATCTCCGGGGGAGTCGGGGGCGGCGGCGGTGGCGATGTTATTGACATCGGCGAGGGCGGGGTTGACGCGCAGGGAAAGGGCGTCGGTTCCGGTGAAAAAGTCGAGGCCGGTGGCGTTGTTGAGACCGTAGCCGGTTTGGTGGAGGGTGTTGACGCGGGCGGCGAGGGTGCTGGCGAGGGTGTCCAGCCCGTTCAGTTGGGTGGGGATAGTCTGGTCGCGGGCGGTGAGGACGGCTCCCAGTTCCCCTTTCGAGGGGGTGAAGGTCGCGCCGTCCGGCCAGGTGATTTGCAGGAGGTTGCTGTTGGCGGCGTCGGGGGTGGTGGTCAGGGCGAAGGTTTCTTTGCCGACGACGAGGGCGTGCCCCCCGAGGGAGACAAGGACTTCCCCGTTTTCCTGTTGGGCGGAGGTGGCTCCGGTGAGTTCGCTCAGGCGATTGAGGAGGCGATCCCGTTCGTCGAGAAGGTCATTGGGCTGACCGCCGAGGCCAACGACGCGGGGGATTTCGGTGTTGAGTTGGGCAATGCGGTCGGCGGAGGTGTTGACTTCGCTGACGAGATCGGTGATGGTTGTGTCTTGGTTTTTGCGGAGACTGGTGAGGTCGCTGGCGCGGCGGTTGAGGGCGTCGGCAAGGGTAGTGGCGCGGGTGTGGAGGTCGGCGCGGGCGGTGAGGCTGGAGGGGTCGGTGCTGAGGTTTTGCCAACCGCTCCAAAAGGCGTCGAGTTTGGCGGCGACGCCATCTTGGGTCGTTTCGGCGAGGGTGCCTTCGAACCGGGTGAGGAGGGCGCTGAATCGGTCGGCGTAGGAGGCGCTGGCCTGTTCACGGCGGATTTGGGTGTCAAGGAGACCCGTGTTATAGCGGCGGAGTTGATTGACGAGGACGCCTCCGCCCATTTGTCCGGCGTAGATACCGTAGTTCATACCCGGATAGGGGTAGGGCGGACCGGCGTTGAGGACGGCCTCCTGGCGGTGATAGCCGGGGGTGTTGGCGTTGGCGACGTTATGTTCGGTGACTTGGATCGCCTGTTGGTGGGCCAACATAGATTGGAGGGCCAGGTTGATGCCGGAGAAGAGGGTCATGGGAGGGCCTGTGGGGGAGGGAGGGGAACTTGTGGGAACTGAGGGGAATTGGGGAGTTCCGAGGAGTTCCGATGAGTTCCTACGAGTTCCTACGAGTTCCTATCTGCCTCTACGCATGGTGATCAAGATCGAACGTCATTGCCGGTTGCAGTGCGGGGGCGTAGTAAGCGGGTTGGTATGCTGGGGGCGGTTGGAAAAGTTTGAGTAGAAAGGTTTGGGTGGCATCGAGCCGTTCGATGGCTGTGGCGGCGAGGACTTGATTGCCAGGAGTGAGTTCCCGGATTTTGGCGGAGACGACGGTCATGCCTTCCTGGAGACGGGCGATTCGGTCGGCGGTGGTGGCATCCAGGGCGGCGAGGAGTTCCGCGGGGTCGGGGAAGGGGAACCGTTGGCGGGCCATTTGAATGAGTTCGTGCAAGGTGGTTTGACGCTGATGTTCCATCCGCCCCAATTCATCGAGAAGAATTTCTTTTTGCTCCACCAGGGAAACAAGTGCCTCACAATCGTAAGCGGTGAGGGCAGAACGTTCGTCGCGGGTGAGGGCGAGGAGCGTTTGGAGGGCGCGAAATTCTTTGACGAGCAGACTTTCGAGGGTGGTGAGGAGGGTGGGGGTGGTCATGATGAAATGGTTAATTATGAATAGTCAATAATGAATGGCGAACGGGAAATTTTTTGTTTCCGTATCTTTTTTCTTCCGCGACAAATTAATAAGTCGCGGAAGATAAAGTCGCGGGAAAGCCGGAGAAAGAGGTTTTGTCACAATTTATTCCTGCGATAATCTTTTTACGAGGAGGCTGGCGAGTTTTTCCAGGGGAACTTGATAGGTGCCGTCCTGCACTTGCTGGCGAAGGGCAGTGACTTTTTCTTCGCGCACGTCGGGGGTTTCTTCGAGGGCCTGACGGGCGTGGGAAAGCAGGCGGGCCTCTTCGGAGAGGGCGGCGTGATCGGTGGCGGAGGTGCGGTCGGCGCTGGAGGTGCGGCGCACCGGTTCGGTGGCGTACCCGGCCTGGGCTTTGAGAGTCTGTTGGAGAGGAAGGTGCTCGATTTTCATAAGGGATGCCCTAAAAGATAGAATAGTTCTGTATTCGTTATCGGCAGGGTGACACAAAACTTGAGGGATGTGAACTACTTCCTCATATTAATCGCCTCTGACAACATCGTATCCGTCTGCTGAAAAATCTTCAACGACATCTCAAAACCACGTTGCAGGGTGGTGAGACTTGTCATTTCCTCGGCCAGGCTGACGTTGGACGTTTCCACCGCACCACCCAGGATTTGCCCGTAGCCGTCGGTGTACGGCGCGCCGACTTCGGCGGCCCCGGAGTTGTCCGTTTCGAGCCAGAGATTTTGCCCGTAATTTTGAAGGGCCGAGGGGTTGGCAAACCGCGCCAGTTCGATGTTGCCGACCTCGTTCCACGTCCCGTCTTGGAGCGCCATCACCGTCCCATCCGGGTTGACGAACACATCTTCAGCATCGGCGGGGATTTGCCCGTTCCACACGAGCGGAAACCCGTCGGCGGTGACGAGATCGCGATTGGCATCCATGAAAAATTGCCCGTCCCGCGTGTAGGCGGTGCGCCCGTCGGGGAGCGTGATCTGGAAAAATCCCGCCCCTTCAATCGCGAGGTCGAGCGGGTTATCGGTAGTCTGCAGGCCGCCCTGTTCCATCAGATTTTGCGTTGCCCGAATGCGCGCGCCGCCTTCCATCTGTTCGTTGAGCAATTCCTGAAAATTCGCGCGCCCGCGTTTGTAGCCAACCGTGTTGACATTGGCGAGGTTATTGCTGGTGACATCGAGCGCCTCCAGCCGGGAAAGCATTCCACTGCGGGTGACGTGGAGAAGTTGGGTAAAGGTGGGCATGGGAGTCCTTTTGTGGTTAGGAAGTGGGAATTAGGAATTGGGAAAGGGGAATTAGGATGACCTATTTCCTGATTCCTTCTTCCTGATTCCTATCCTCATATTTGTCCCAAACTTGCAATCGTCTTCCCCAACAACTCATCCTGGTTTTGCACCATCTGTTGGGCGGCCTCGTAGGCACGGGAGACCATTACCATTTGGGTCATCATTTCTGCGGGGTCGGCGTTCGCCATTTCCAGGTAACCCTGGTTGATCACGCCGAGTTCTTCGTTGTCGGGGGCCGCGCCGTTGACCGGGGCGAACGTGTTGGGCAGGTCAGGGGTGAGGTCGGTTTCGGGGTTGGCAAACCCGGCGAGGCCGATTTGTGCAACCTCGGCATTGTCCACATAAATCGTCCCATCCCCGATCACCATCACGTCCCCGTCCGGGATGGTGATATGCTGACCGTTCGCGTCGAGGACGTAGTACCCGTCCACCGTCACCAACTGCCCCTCCGCATCGCGGATAAACCGACCGTCGCGGGTGTACCGTTCCCCGTTTGGAGTCTCCACCCGGAAAAAGCCTGGCCCCTCAATCGCAAAATCGAGTTGTTGAGAGGTATATTTCAGCGTGCCCTGGGTGAAAATCGTCTGATCCGGCGAGGGTTCCACGCCCAACCCGAGATTCCCGACATACGTCATCCTCCCCGCGTTGACCGTTGCGGCAGGCGGGTGGACGACAGGCGTATGGATAAACTCGCCCATCGTAACGAAGATTTGCTTAAACCCGGGCGTGTCCAAATTCGCAATATTATGAGCCAGCGCATTTTGCCGGTTCATTCCAGCAATCATCGCCGATGCGGCGGCGTAGAGGCCTTTGATCATGGGGTTACTCCTTTGGGGTAGGGGGTAGAGAGGGAAAATAAGGTAAATAAGGTAGATATGGTAGATACCCTATTTACCCTATGTACCCTATCTACCATACCTACCTCCTCCTCCGATACTCAACACCACTCGCACCTCCTCCCTCGTCATCCCCATTTGTCGGGCGATGTCGAGGTCGGACATGCCGCCTGCCCCCATCGCGGAAACCATGCGGTTGCGTTCGAGGGCGGCGGAGAGCGGGTCGGCGGTTTGATTCTTGGATTGGGATGCCGCGAGCAGGGTCTGGAACCCGGACTCAGCCATGACCCCGGTCGGGGTGGTGGGCGGCGCGGAAGCGGCGGGTTTGGGCGGGGTGGCGTTGACGGTCTTCGTACTGCCCGCGCGGGTTTCGTTGACCAGCGAGTGAAGTTCTTTCGCCACCGGGGCGAACCTGTCGGCCTGGGCCTGGTTGCCTTTCGCGAGCGCGGCCTCGCGGGCCAGGGAGATCAGACTGAGGGTGTCGTTGAGGAGATCAGGGGAGATTGGGGCCATGGCTTATCCGGGGTGGGCGTGGGAGATGGAACGGGTGGTTCGGGTACGATCCCGTTTGGGGGATCGGGGGAACTCGTGGGAATTGCAGGAAACGGGGAGAACTTGAGGGGCGTCTTGCGTAAGAAGGGCTTTCAGATTCATCACCGTGCGAGCGTGGAGTTGGGAGATACGAGATTCGGTAACGCCCAACACTTCGCCGATTTCTTTGAGCGTGAGTTCTTCGTAGTAGTACAGCGAGAGAATCTGCCGTTCGCGCTCGGTCAACTGCCGGAGGGCGGACATCATTCGCCCTTTCAGATCGCCTTCTTCGAGTTGCTCGGAAGGGTCGGGTTGATTTTCGTCGGCGAGGACATCGTGCAGGGAGAGGTCGTCTTCGTTGTCGGAGGTGGAGAGCGAGTCCATCGAGAATATCACCCGTCCGGCGTCGGCGAGGGTTTGTTGGAGGGTGGGCAGGTCGAGTTGCAGGTGTCCGGCCAGTTCGTCTTCGGTGGGGGCACGTCCCAGTTCGCCCCACAGGGTTTGAGTGGCCTCTTGCACGGCGCGGGTGCGTCGGCGGGCGGTGCGGGGCATCCAGTCGGTAGAGCGCAGGTAATCGAGGATGTGTCCACGGACGCGTACCGTTGCGTAGGTGCTGAACTGTGTACCGTGGGCGGGGTCGAACCGGTCCACGGCCTCGATCAGTCCCAGTACGCCCTGATTGACAAAATCTTCGTAGTCCACACTCGCCGCCTGTGAAATGCCGAGGCGTCCCAGCACAAAGTGAATCAAGTTCACATACCGCATAATGATCGCTTCGCGCATCTGCGGATCGTGGGTTGCCAGGTAGTTGGCCAGGAGGGTGGAGTCGTCGGGAGGGGTGAGCATGGGGGGATAGTTGGTTCGTTGGTTGGTTTGTTGATGAAGTGATGAGTAACGAGTAATGAGTAAAAAATTACTCATTACTCATTATTTTTATGCCTCTTTCTCCACGGTACTCTCCGCCTTCTTCTCCGCCTCATCTTGTGCCGCCTTTTCGGCTTTGGCGACTTCGAGAGCGTTTTGGCCAACGATTGATACAAGCATCCACGCGAGGAGGCCGGTGACGATCATGGCGAGGCTACTGCGGAAGACGGCAATCCAGGGGGTAGCATGGGCAAGGAGGGATACGGTGAGCGTGATAACCCCCGCAAACAGCACCGTAAGCCGCGCGAGGGTGTAAGTGAACTCCACGAGAAACGGCAACGGGACCTGCGCGGGTTTGAGGGCACGCTTTTTGTCGGGGGGAGGGAGGGGTGGGGTGGCAGTGGACATAAGTGATAGAGTAATGAGTGATGAAGTGATAAAGTGATGAGTAATGAGTAAAAATTACTCATTACTCATTACTCATCACTTTTTACAAAATCCCCTCCACCAACCTCTCCGCCCTCGCCCCCTGAATCTCATCCAACGCACCCGGCCCGGCGGTGAAGAAGGCGAGGGGTTGGCGGGTGTGCCAGGCGAGGTTGATCACGTTGCCGAGATGGTCGGTTTCGTCGAGGTGGGTGAGGATCAAGCCCTTCGGGTGGAAAGTGGTGAAGGCTCCGGCGGCGCGCCCGAGGTCGGCGTCTTTGGCGGTGGCGGAGAGGACAGGGTAGATCGCCATGTTGGGGACGACGGTTAAAAAGCTGGCGAGTTCGATCATTTCCGTGTCGCGGCGGGGGTTAGTGGCGGGAGTGTCCACAAGGAGTAAATCAGCATCCGTTTCAGCGGCGATGATGTCCTTGAGTTCTTCAGGCGTGTAGGCCACGCGGAGGGGGATGGACAGGCTTTCGGTCAGGGCACTGGCCTGGGCAATGGCACCCGCGCGGATGGTGTCGGCGCAAATCCAGGTGACTTTGCGGTTCCAGAGTTTTTTGGCGCGGGCGGCGAGTTTGGCGGCGGTGCTGGTTTTGCCCACGCCGCTTGTACCGATCAGGCAAATGATCCGGTCACGAAGAAAACGGGAGGTGTCCATCGTGCGAATTCCGGCGGTCAGTTGGGCGCGGAGGGCCTCTTTGATGCGGGGGAGGGTTTGGGCGGTGGGGCTGAGGGTTTGGGCACAGGTGGTGATGAGGCGTTCGACGAGGTCGGGGGAGAGGCCGTGGTAGAGGAGGGTGTCTTGGGCGTCAGTGAGGGGGGAGGGGAGGGGAGAAGAGGAGAAAAGGAGAGAAGGAGAAGAGGAGAAAAGGAGAGAAGGAGAAGAGGAGAAAAGGAGAGAAGGAGAAGAGGAGAAAAGGAGAGAAGGAGAAGAGGAGAAGAGGAGCCGCGGAGAGGATGAGAAGAGGAGGGGGCGGCAGGGTTTACCGATTTCTGATCCGGCGATTTTGGGAGCGGCGCATGGGGCGGCGCATGGAGCGGCGCATGGGGCGGCGCTTGGAGCGGTGCGAGATTTGCAGGGGTATTTGCAGAAGGGGCGGTTGGTGTTGTTTGTGGGGTCGGATTTGCCCCAGGAGGTGACGGGCGCACCGGAGCGACAAACGCTCGCAGACAGATTGGCGCAAGAAAAAGGGCTTGCCCCTGGTCAAAGTCTGTCGGCTGTGGCGCAACAGGTGATGGCGGGGGGAAACCGGTTCGAGTTTACGGCGTTTCTCAAACGGCAGTTGACGGGGGTACAACCCGGCCCGTTTTACCACGCCCTGGCAGGGTTCGTGCAAACGACGTTCGTGAAGGGGACGATCATCACCACCGCCTATCATCGTCTGTTGGAATCGGCGCTCGAAAGTGCGGGGGTGTATAACCTGCAAACGGTGTCGCAGGATAGTATGATCCCGTTTCTGGACCCGGACGCGCCGACGCTGTTCAAACTGTACGGGGATATTCAGCAAGCGGACTTGATCGTGACGGAGCAGGACCAAAACGCGTTGATCCGGGGCCGTGCGACAGAACGGCAGGATATGGTGGATGAGGTGGCGCGGTTGTTTAAGCGGAACTGCGTGCTGTTCCTGGGCGTGGATTTGCGTGACCCGGTGATGTTGGCGTTGTTTGACGATGTGGCTGGTGGGAAATTTCAGGTTCCGGCGTTTGCGGTGTGGCGGAAGGGTACTTCCGATGGGATGCCCGAGGCGGAGCGGCAATCGTTGGAGAGCAATCGGGGGGTGAGGGTGGTGGAAGGGGATGAGGGGGCTGTTTTGGAAGCGTTAGGGGGGTAAAATCCGTCCGGACGTATACATCCGGGCTACAAAACCACGCCGGACGAATCCGGCTCAGCCCGTTTCAACGGGCGTCGTTTGGTCGCACGGGCATTGATACCCGTGCGAGCCCGGCCCGAATTGGGACACCGTTTTTGCCCAGCCCGCCCGGCGATGAAGTCGCCGGGCTACAAAACCACGCCGGATGAATTCCGGCTCAGCCCGTTTCAACGGGCGTCGTTTGGTCGCACGGGCATTGATGCCTGTGCGAGCCCGGCCCGAATTGGGACACCGTTTTTGCCCAGCCCGCCCGGACGTAAACATCCGGGCTACAAAACCATGCCGGATGAATCCGGCTCAGCCCGTTTCAACGGGCGTCGTGTGGTAACACGGGCATTGATACCCGTGCGAGTCCGGCCCGAATTGGGACACCGTTTTTGCCCAGCCCGCCCGGCGATGAAGTCGCCGGGCTACAAAACTACGCCGGATGAATTCCGGCTCAGCCCGTTTCAACGGGCGTCGTGTGGTAACACGGGGAATTCATCCCCGTGCGATCCGTACATCCTTGGCTGTCCCATTGTATAATTCTTCCATGCCAACCGGACGACAACGAAAAACCACAGTTCTTTACGAACCCGAAAATCAGGAGGCGATGAGATGAGTGGAATTGAAATTGGTAAAGCCGCGGCGAGTGTGGGCGTGTGGGCCTGGAAACGGCGTGAAGCACGCTTCGAAAACCCCTTCATAGACTTCCTCAAACGCCGCTGGGTAGACGCCAAATCCGACAGCGAAAAAGCCCAATACTTGCAAGCCCGCTGGAACGTATTCGATTGGTGCAAAGTAGTCGCGAGTGTCGTAAAAGCATGAAATGACGCGAAGAATAATCAATGGGTTGTAGAGAGGAGTTGCTTTATGTTCAAAAGAATTTGGAACATTTTATTTTTCTTTTGCGTGCTCGGCATTTTATCGGGCTCTAGCCTAGGGGCGGCCACAGCATTGCCTAATCAATCACCAAATATTCGTCATGTATCATCATTTACAACAATAACTCAAGTAGATGCTGAACAAACATGGCAGGCAACCTCTATTACTGTAACTACTGAACAAACTATTCGCTTTGAGGTCGTTTCTGGGCTCTGGACGCATTGGATCGGCACAGTACCCTACAATAATGGTGTCGGTGGAGATTACATTTGCGGAAATCCAGGTTGTGTAGAACCTTTGCCAACCGCTCCTACCGGTGCATTGATTGGCAAGATAGGCAATTACATATTTCATATTGGAAGTGGAACGACAATTACGCTCCAGGAATCCGGGTTGTTATATTTGCGAATAAATGACGAAGACAATGGACTATATGATAATGATGGTATTCTCACAGTCAGTGTAGATGAATTTATCAGCCATACTGTCTACTTACCAACAGTTACCAGGGGACAACCTAAGCCAATCGTTACCAAAACAGTCTTTACAGTCGCATATATGGACGCGATTCCCATTTATGATCCTGATGATATTCAAGTTCAGTTTATCTCAGACTTAAAATTGGCTTCTACCTGGCATGGTAACAATAATCCCAATGGTCAACCTGCTTTAGGATATCAAACTTACGGAGGGAGCGTAATCAAGATTTTCGAGACTCCGCCATATCGCTCAGATAACGGGAAATTTGACTATGCGGCTGTCTACGAAAGATTTGATTTGTGCAACAAAATTCAAGCTGGTGAGGTGGACGAGGTTTGGGTGTGGGAAAGCGGAACTGGAAATGCTTGGGAATGGGTAACAAATGGACCTTATTGGTCGTGGACCTGGGATGCGAATGTTCCCAATTGTGGTCGGACGATAACATCTATGAACCTGAATTATCAAAGAGATGTTGGATTAGCTCTACACAGTTTTGGACATCGTATGGAAGGCGCGTTTATGAATTGGCGACCATGCGACTTTTATACAGAGTCTTGGCCTTGGATTGGCTGGCCTTCTTTTTGTTCTGGCTTGGTGAGTGATCAATTTGGATATGTTGCCCGCCCATTTACTGGAAATAATAATATTGGTGTTTGTGGAGATATTCATCATCCACCTAACATTCCTGATAACCGAGAGTATATATATAACGACCCATTCATAACTCAGTCAATTTGCGAAGATTGGCAATGGGATGGGAGCGCGACCGCCCAAAGCTTTGATTGTTCAATTTGGGGGTGTGAACAGCGCGGATTTATGATTTGGTGGATGCAAAATATTCCAGGATATGGAAACAACACAAAAGATCGATACGGAAATATCATGCCAAATTGGTGGGATTATCTCTTTCTTGATCAATCACCTCCCTACAACAGTTTCACGGAAATAAACAATCTTGAAAAGGATGAATTACTCCACTATTTTTTCCACTCCGATTTAACTTTGCCATAGCATATTTCACGAACTCAGATACGCAATCTCCAAATTCTCCTTCCGTATCCTCCGCGTAAATTCGTGTCCCGCCTCACCTCCCGCCTCGCAGACCTCCTCGCCCCGCACCATCCTCTTTATCAACTAAACAGCCAACTCTGACACAGCCCCCTTTACCTCCACCCCATTCACCCACAACTCCGCCTCTGCCAGATTAACCTCATCGCTCCAACGAATTCCATACCCGCCCTGATCCACCCGCACCGCCTTGAAAAACGCCTTATCTTTCAACGGTTGGAACACGGGCTTTTCCAACAAATCAGAACAATCATATATTTTTTGCACCCCATTCCGAAAAGACACGAGCAATCGGTAGTTCTTCAACGGTTTGACTGCTATAATTTTGGGGTATTCCATCACAAACTCCTACTTCCAATCAAATAACTTGCGATTCCTCAAATTGGATATTACCCCAACTTTCCTCAAATCGCAAAACCCTGCCTTCCATCTCCAATATCTAATTCCCCTCTCCTCTTCTCCTCTGCCCCTTTTCTCCCCCTCCCCCCATGTCCCGCCTCACCTCCCGCCTCGCCACCGACAACGCCTAAAAGCCCATACTGGTATAATAAACACATCTCTTCTTCCGCGAGCCTCCCCATGAAACCCCCTACCCCTTTTGACCTCCTCTCCGACATCCACACCCTCAAAAGCGAACTCACTCGCTTTGAAGAAAAATACGGCCTGCTCACCGAAACTTTCTACGCGTGGTACCTCGAAGGGAATGAGCCTGAAAATGATGCGTGGGTGATGGACTTCTCCGAATGGGCGGGGTTATATAAAAGCCTGCAAATTCTCACTGACCAGTATAACGAACTCTTAAAAAAACAACTCAGACGCGACAAACGCGCGATTGTTCGCCAGTTTCAATCTCACGCCCCCATCAGCCCGGCCTGATGTTTACCTCCTTTGAAACCTACGAACGGTTCCTATACCAGTTGGGGGCACAGTATGCCAGTATTGAAAATTCTACGGTCGTTTTAATCCGGCGTGGGCGCGTGATTGCCGTTGTCAGGGGCGATATTACGTTCAAAAATAATATTCGTCTCCATGTGTATGAGGAGTTAACCTCCATTCCACGGCTCCAAATCACCGGCTACGGGTATGAAGTTTACAGTGGGGATGAAAAACTCTACTGGTACGACTCCCAACCCCACCCGAATAACCCAGATCTTGCCAGTACACACCCTCACCACAAACACATTCCCCCGGATATTAAACACCATCGTGTCCCTGCCCCAGGGCTAACTTTCACACAACCGAA
>JABWBV010000186.1 GCA_013359445.1 Anaerolineales bacterium
GAGGAAGGGTTTGAGGCCGGTGTAGATGCTGACCAACTGCTCGATGAAGGCGCCGTAATCGCGGACGTTGCCAAGATCGTCGGGGTTGTCAGAGTAGACGACATCCAGATTTTCAGCGGTGCGCCGTTGTTTTTGCGTTTCCGATCCCTTCGCATGGAGCATGTCCCAATAGGGCGGGGAGGTGATGACGTAATCAATGGGGGGGATGGTGAAGCGTGAGGCGTGATGCGTGAAGTCGGCGGCGTTGCCGTTGATGATTTGGGCGGTGAGGTCGTTGGCTTGTTCGCCCAGTTCCGCGCGTTCTTCGGCGATGATCTGCCCGGCGATTTCGGCGTAGTGGGGGTTCAGTTCGATGCCGTAGCTATGCCGCCCCGCGCGGAGGGCCGCGACGAGTGTGCTCCCCGTCCCGGCCATCGGGTCGAGGACAACTTGCCCGGACTTGGTGAAAAACCGGATGAATTCTTCGACCAACGTTTCCGGGAATTTGGCAGGGTGGCGGCGCACGTCTTTTTTGCGCGGCGGGGGGGCGTGGATGAACCAGGATTTCTGGAATTTGATCCATTCTTTGGAGTCGAGGTCGTTGAGGTGGTTGTGTTTCATGCGGAGGAGGGTCTGAAATTTACGTCGAGGGTGTAGCTTACGATTTCAATGGGTGGGTATTGTTTGGCTTCCAGAAGGAGTTCTTCTGATATTTTTTGGGCACCACCATGTACTAAAATTCCCCGTACTTGTTTGTCGGGCTGGATATTCTTGAAATTCTGCATGTAGCCCCGTAATTGTTTAAAATTATCAGAAGTGGGGGCATTTTGTTTACATTCAACAATGACCGCATCTTCTTGTTTATCCATTAGCAAAACATCCAAACGAGTTTTATCTTTAAAAACTAATTCTTGCACCTTTGAATCTGGATATGTCAAGAGACCGTTTTCTAGGTGATGCGGATATGATGCAATATAATCGGATAGAGCTTTTTCATAGCTGAATTTTCCATGTAGGTTCACCCAGTTATTGAGGTTGTTCATTTGACTGCGTAATTCATCCAGAGAAATAATTTCAGGTTCGATCCTTGCAATTGTCTTTCTTAAGTAACTACCTTTGAATCCTTTCCCTTCTGGTAATTGAACTACAAAATCCATATTGTCCGGCCCAGTTATAAGTTCCCATCTGACTAATATTCTCCTTCCTACTTCCCCAACAGGCAAATTAGGTCTTTTCGGCACTAATTCATCCCATTCTTCATCTTTTATTTTCTTATCAGTAATCTGCCCCAGCCGTCCAATCTGATTGCCTTTTAAAGCAACCACAACATAATCACCTATTTCCATCCCTAAAACAGCATTTCGTGCTTCATTCCAACCTTTATTTCCTGGCATGGTTTTGTTAATTTGATATTCGGGGGGCGGCCACCCGATGGCAACACATTGATTTTTATACCAATGTTGCCATAAACCAGGGTATCTATTTTCTTCACAGAATATTTTCCAAAGGGTTGTCATTGCTATTGATGCCTAATTTGTTTTCCAGCAAAGTAACAGGCACTTTCGTTGCTTTAAACACTACAACGGATTGGGAAAGCAATGGATTTCTGAGGGGAAATCCCTTGAGGTTCTTTAAATTTGCTGCACCCAATAGGTTGTAATTCTGAAAAAATTGATGGTAATTTTTTGACCAAATTCCGCGAAAGATACACCGCCTCAACCGTCTTATCATCTCTCCCCAACAGCGTGGCCTGTGTCGAACGTCCCGTCTCTAATTCCAGGCGATACAGCCCCAACGTCTCCGGCAAACTCCGCCCAAAAACCTTTTGCCCCGTGCGCCCGTCATAACTCAGAATAAAAGGCACTTCCTTTTCATTCAACTTTTTGAGTTCCTGCATGAACTCATCAAAATCCACGCCACTTAAGTAACGTGGATCGCCCGCGCTTACCCCCTGATACGGAGGATCCATATAAACCAAATCTTTCGGCGTAGCGAGGCACAAAACCTCTTTGTAATCTAAACTGGTCAGCGTGGTTTTCCCGCGCAAAAGGCTGGAAACCGCCACAATCTCGTCCGCCATTTGTTGAGGATTGCGCCCTAAACGCCGGTTGTCCGGGCTTTGATTAAACTCCCCATTGGCGTTATATCTAACCGAGGCTTTCACACAACGTGCCAGAAGATACAGCAATTTGTCTGGGTGTTTCGTTTGATTGAAATCTTCGCGTACCTGGTCATAATAATTCCGTTCATTTCCCAATTGCGCCCGCCATAAAAATTCATACTCCGCAGCAATCCTTCCCGATTGATTAATAATCTCATCCCACAGCGCCATTAACGGCTGATTGAGATCATTCAAATGAAAACACGCCGCTTTTCCTCGGGCCGCCGCCGCAATCGAAATCGCCGCGGACCCCGCAAAAGGCTCAAAAAGCCGTTCGATGTCCGGTGGAAAAAAAGGCAAAATATACTTTGCCAGATTTCTTTTACTACCTTGATAAGGAATAGGGTGCGGGATTTTCATTAACAGCCTCTTTCAAAGCCTGATTATAGTCGCATCCCGTCCCTCTCGCAAACCGATGAAACCCCCTCTTTATTATTTTCACCAGCAACACCCCGCATCCTTCGACGACGCTGGACATAAATATACCCGGGATTCGAGCCGTTTACCGCTCAGGATGCTGCCCCACAAATCATAACGCTCACAATTCATTATTCAAAATTCCTAATTCCCCATCCCCCACCTCCACCCCCACCTGCACCTCCCCGATCCGCACGGGTAACGCAAACTTCACCTTGCCCCCCGCCTTTTTCTTATCCACCTGCATCGTCCGCAAGATCGCCGCCCGATCCAATTCCAGGGGAATCTCCGTCGGGAGGCCCACCCCGCGCAGGCAGTCAGCGATCTCGTCCGCCAACCCCCGCGCGGCCAGCCCCATCCGTTCCGCGATGCGAGCCTCGGCCACCATGCCAATCGCCACCGCCTCCCCGTGCCGGAGCCGGAACCCCGACACCCACTCCACCGCATGCCCCACCGTGTGCCCCAAATTCAACGCCGCCCGGAATCCCTGCTCGAACGGGTCTTCGCAGATGACTTTTACTTTGACGGCCATGGCGCGGGAGAGGATTTGATCCACTAAGGACACGAAGGGCACTAAGGATTCTAAGTTTTCTTCTTTTAGTGGTTCTTGGTGTAACTTGGTGGATCGAATTTGCTCAAATAATTTCGGATCGGCAATCACGCCGTGTTTGATCAACTCGGCCATACCGGCACGGAGTTCGGGGAGGGGGAGGGTGCGTAACACGGTCGGGTCGGCCAGTACCAGGCGTGGGGCGTGGAACGCGCCGACGAGGTTCTTTCCCTGTGGCAAATCCGCACCAGTTTTCCCGCCCAGACTGGCGTCCACCATCGCGAGGAGGGTGGTAGGAACGGCGACCCATTTCACGCCGCGAAGAAACGTCGCCGCCGCGAAGCCTGCCAAATCTCCCACCACGCCGCCCCCCACCGCAACAACCGTACTCCCCCGTTCGATCCCCCCTGCCAGCAACCCCGCCCAAATCTGCCCAACGGTTTCAATCGTTTTGAAGGCTTCTCCAGGGGGGATGACGATGTCTTTAACCGGAAATCCCCTGCCCTCTAACGCTTTCCGCACTCGCTCCAGATACAGCCCCCCAACGGTGGAATCCATCACCACCCCCGCGGGGGGGAGCAAGCCCCGGGCATGTAACGCGTCCCCTAACGTGTCCAGTCCGCCCGGTTGGACGACGACATCGTAAGGCGTGCCCATGCCCTTGACGTGGAACCGTCCGAGGAGGATTTGGAATTCCCACGCGGCGTCGGAGGGGTGAAGGTTGGCGGTTGAAAGTTGAAGGGGAAAGGAGGCGTAGTGTTCGGCGCGGCGGGCGAGGAGGGTGCGAAGACGGGTCTCCGGGTCGTCTGCGAGGAGGGGGCGGGGGTTGGTATCGGCGCGGAGGCGGGCGGCGAGGGTTTCGACGGGGGCAGTGAGGCAGAGGATCGGGCCGCGGGATTCAGCGAGGGCGCGGGATTCCGGGTTGAGGAGGGCGCCCCCGCCCAATGCGATGACGGCGTTCGAGGGGGAAAACTGTTCGAGGGCGGCGTGTTCCCGCGCGCGGAAGCCGGGTTCGCCTTCGGTGGTGAAGATGTCCGGGATCGGCATCCCCGCGTGGGTTTCGATTTCGGCATCGAGGTCTATGAAGGGGAGATTGAGGTTTTCGGCGAGGAGGGGGCCGAGGGTGGTTTTGCCGGTGGCGGAGGGGCCGTACAGGAAAATAGTCAATTGTGAATGATCAAGGATTAATTGTGAATTGGGCATATGGTTGGTAGTGAGGCACGCTAGTGCCGTCGGGAACCGCACTCCAAAGACTACGTGCGGGACTACGAGCGGGGAGGGGTGAGTTTCAGGAGAAGTTGTTCTTTGGGGTGCCAGTGGTCGCGGGCGAGGCCGATGAAGTAGATGGAGCCGGTGATGATGAGGAGGGCGTCGGGGGGGAGGGTGGCGAGGGCGCGTTGGATGCCTGCTTCGGGGCTGGGGACGGTTTCGGCGGGGAGGTCGGGGGCGAGGGTGTGGAGGAGGGTAACGAGTTCGTCGGGCGTGGAGGAGGGTTTGCCGGTCACGTCGAGGGGGGCGAAGAGGAAGCGGTTGGCGATGGGGAGGAGGGTTTCGAGCATGACGGGGGCGTTTTTGATTTTGAGCGCGCCGAAGAGGAGGGTGGCTTTTTGGCCGGGGTAGAGGGCCTGGACGCTTTCGACGAGGGCGGCCATTTTGTCGGGGTTGTGTGCGCCGTCGAGGAGGACGGTGGGGGCGGGGCGGGAGGGTACTTCCGGTTGGAGGACTTCCATGCGGCCGGGGAATTGGAGGGTTTTTATGGATTGGGGATTGGGGATTGCTGATTGCTGATTGGGGGCGGCGTGGTGGAAGAGGAGGTCGAGGGCGGCGAGGGCGAGGGCGGCGTTGAGGGGTTGGAATTTGCCGCGCATGGCGATTTGGACGTGTTCGTAGGTGTGGTGGGGGGCGTGGACGGTGAGGGTGGCGCCGTCGCCGTTGAGGTGGTGGACGGTGTAGTCGAAGTGTTCGCCGAGGCGGTGGAGGGTGACGCTTTTGGCGTCGGCTTCGGCCTGGAGGATGACGAGGACTTCGGGTTTGGTTTCGGCGGTGATGGCGAGGGCGTCTTTTTTTATAATGCCCGCTTTGTGCCAGGCGATGTCGGCGAGGGTGGGGCCGATTTGGGTTTCGTGGTCCATGCCGACGTTGGTGATGACGGCGAGGCGCGCGGGGAGGAGGTTGGTGGGGTCGTAGCGTCCACCCATGGCGGTTTCGATGACGGCCCAGTCTACATTTTGGCGGGCGAGCCAGCAGAAGGCGAGGGCGGTCCAGGCTTCTTCGTAGCGGAGGCTTTTGTCTCCGCGATGTCTTTCATCGCCCTGTGCCCACGCGTCGTACACGGTGCGAAATTCGTCCACGGTTTCGACGAAGGCGGCGGGGGGGATCATGTGGCCGTTGAGGAGGAGTTTTTCGTTGGGGAGTTGGAGGTAGGGGCTGACGTGCGCGCCGGTTTTAAACCCCATGCCGGTGAGCAGGGCGGCGAGCATGACGGTGACGGAGCCTTTACCGCTCGTCCCGGCGACGTGGATGGCGGGGTAGCGGGTGTGCGGGTTCCCGGCGAAGGCGAGGAAGTCGGCCATGCGGGTGATTTGGGCGTCAAATTCGTGTTGGCGTTCTTCGGGGGTGCGGGGGGTGAGGTACCGCGCGCCGGTGGGGTCGGTGATGCGGGCGTTGAGCCATTGGAGGGCGCGGTCGAATTCGGGGTGAGGGGTGGGGGGGAGCATGGGGGGTATTAAACCACAAAGGAATGAACTTGGTTGTGGCAGTGAAAACCTGCTAAATCCGCTTTTTTCATTAAGTTCTGTGGCAAAATCCAAACCAAAAAAATGGGAAAATTAAACCGAAATAGATTTTTTCGAGTAAAGTAATTGAAGATTTGATGGATAAGCGAGGTGTAAAATGAAAAACTCAACAACAAAATTTCCACTTATACAGATTTTGATTTTATGTTCTGCATTGATGTCAATAACGTGGATAAGTATCCAGTCAGGTCACCCGACCCTCCACTCTCAAATTTACAGTTGGGATGCCAAGCCTGTGTTGATAGAAATGATTAGCGGCGGAGCAAGGACTTCTCCAGCGTTTGCATGGGGGATCACGCCAGAGTTGGTTTTATATTCAGATGGTCAAATGATTGTGACCCAATCTGTTAAAGAAAATGAGAGATGGAAAAGAAAGTGGCTAACAGGAAAAATAGGGCACGGGAAAATATGTAGGTTGTTAACAGCAATTCAAATGTCTGGTTTTTTCGAACTGACCCCTGAAGATTATCAATGGTTTGGAGCGTTCGATGTAGGAGGAACTACAATAACTATTCAAGGGTGGGTTGAAAAGTCCTATGCCGCTTACAATTTACACGGGGCAATGACTCACAAGGATGTTTATGGTGAAGAAGCAGAAGGTTTTCCTGCAGAACTTGAAAACACTGTTCTTCTAATTGAAAATATTATTCCATCGAGTTTAACGCCATACAACCCCGCACAAGTTGTTATAGGGGTTAATGTTGCGCCAGATCATGCGAATGCCGAAGGGAATTGGCCCATTTCTGATATACATTTATCGAGCTTTATTGTGCCTGGACAGCCT
This sequence comes from Anaerolineales bacterium, assembly GCA_013359445.1. Taxonomy (GTDB): domain Bacteria; phylum Chloroflexota; class Anaerolineae; order Anaerolineales; family JABWBV01; genus JABWBV01. Next base: position 6,687 of record JABWBV010000186.1, read on the forward strand.
TTGTCGGCCATTAACGACTCTGTTCTCAGCGGTACTCTTGCACAAGAATTTTACGAGCTAATGGACGGAGCATATTTGCGGGTATTTCATGATGGGGACGAAGATTATGTCGTCTTGATGCGCCCGCTTTTCCCTTATGAAACCTGGGTAGAAGGAGATGTTTGGTCTTTCGAACGACATCCGTTTCTTGAGACACCCACCACTCTTATGACTTGCCCTTAACTTAGGCGGTCAGGGTTTGAGTACGAGACGGGATGCCGCGAGATAAGCCCACAGGGTGTCCGGGTGGTTGGCCAAGAGATCGTAGAAGAGAGCGGCGGCCTGAGTTTCGTCGCCTTCGAGTTCGTAGGTGAGGGCGAGGAGGTAGGTGAGGTGGGCGTAGATTTGTTCGCTGGTGGGGTCGGCGCCGGTGCCCCAGCGGGTGCGGTAGAATTCGAGGTCGGGGCGGAGGAGGGAGGGGGTGGGGGATTCAAAGAAGCGAGTGGTGAGGTCGCCGAGAATAGCCGTTTTGCTGATGAGGGGTTCTAAATCGCTGTCATATGAGACCAAATGAACGGCTAAAGTCCGGGTGGCAGGAATCGTTTCGAGGAGGGCAACATCGTAATTGTCTGCTTCCAATTGGTTGATAACCCAATCTACCCTGCCATCGCCGTTTTTGTCCTGCAACACGTCTTCAAAGGCAAAGGGGATGTTCATCGGGAGGCAGATTTGGTTGTCAAAATACAAAATGTTCCAGTTTTCAGCGAGGTGTGAGAGCAGGTAAGCGGAGTATTGATTTTCACCTAGTTCGCAGGGAGTATATTCTGGGTTGTCATATTTGTAGACAATCCCGATTTCTGGTATACCGTCGCCAGTGAAATCCTGGTTGATCCAGTCGAGGTAGTCTGGATAATCGAAACTGGTGAGAATGTCCCAGCCTTCGTTTTCGATGAAGCGGAGGAGGTAAATTTTGTGGTCAAAATCTAAAACATTTCCCGCCAAATAGTCAGGAGAATCGTCGTCAATGAGCGTTAACCAGGTATTGCCAAAGGATGAAGAGGGGGCTTGTTCAACGGTTAACACAGGGAATCCCGCATCCTGCAAAACACTTTCGGGGGAAGTAGATGCATCAAATTCGAGGGAATTAAGCACTTCCAGTTGGATTTCGCGAGTATCACAAAGGGGCGTAGGATACCCATCTGGTAAGCCCTCATATGAATAAGCTGAAGGCCCAGAATAATAACTGTAATAAGGAATGGGAAGTTCAATAGATTCAGCCGCCAAACAAAGTTTGTAAGGCAAGATTTGGTTTTGTTGGAATAAGGGCTGGAGTTGTTGGGCTAAAGCAACGGCAATAGGATGGGCGTTATTTTTAGCCAACTCAATAATCGCATTCAGATAGTTTTCTGATGCCCAAGAATCCCCTTTTAGGGAATAGAGCAAGGCCAATCGAAACAGCACATAGATCTGATTCTCAGGAGAGAGGTCTCCTTGTGAGTAGGCATAATTAAGCCACCGAATCGCGTCTTGATTATCAGGTGGTTTTTCGATGTCCACAGAGCGGGCAATATCACAATTTATTGAATCGGGTTGTTCAGTATCGAGGATTATGATCTGTTCGACCCCGTTGACCCAATGTATTTTCCGAGACGAAGTCGTTTCACAATTCCAACCGATTTGACGGGTGCGATTAACTATCATCATCGGTAAACCTGTATCAGGGGATGTGCTAAACGTATAACTGTAATCATAACGAGCAAAAAACATCTCGGAAACTTCATAAAATGCCGATACATATTCAAAACCATCAGGAGAACCTTTAACGAATTCCAAGACTTCTACCCATTCACCAATTCCCCTAATTACATTTGTCAGTAGAACATCAGTTAGGCCATCTCCTGAAAGATCCTCTATTAAAATTGGCTCTTTTTCAGTTACAAAATACCCAACTTGATAGGACATTGAACTATCTAACCTACTGTATGTTCCATCCTGATTTTCATTTAACGTTAGCCAAAAACTGGTATGAGGTGTTCCAGTATTAACTTGAACAAGCCATTCACTACCTTGATCTCTATCTATTTCTACTTGGTAGCTTATTCCATACATGTAATATTCTTCAACACTCCACCACTCTTGGTCAACCAACTTGAAGTTATTTAAATTAAAGTACTGATAAGCTGCTTCGGACAATATATCTACAATAACTTGTGAATTAACATAAAAATCGTAGTCTTCTTCTCCACTTTGGAGGAAGTGAGTAAGTTGACCAACTTGGTTAAGATTTTGCGAAAAAGTTCGTTGCCATTCGAACAAGAGCGTTGCTGAAAAGCCCCCAGTTCGGAGTTCTCCCTGATTCCATGCCGCTTCATCGTATTCAGGCAACGAATTTAGCAAATCCAACTGAATTAAGGTTTCAGGCCACGGAAGAGTCAACGCATAATCATTTACATCCAATTCGGGGGCAGTAGGTAACTCAAAAAGCGTCGGAGAGGGCGTCACGGTGGGGCTGGGGACAATCGTCGGCGTCAAAGTTGGCGTCAACGCCTCCACTGCCCGAGTCTGTGCCCCTTCCGTCAACCTCACCCCCTGCGTCAACGCGTACCCCGCGTTCTGTGTCTGATTCACCTGCAACGTCCCCTGATAGCGCTCCGTTGCATTGGGGATGAGCGACCCCGTCGGCGAAGGCGTCCGCGATGGGGTTGGCGAGATGTCCGCCGGGCCTGGGGTGAGGCGGGATTGGCAGGCGGTCAGGATGAAGAGCAGAGCGATCAGCAGAGTGGCTTTTTTCATGGGGTTCCTCGCGGGGGGATTTTATCCCGATCATATTCCGCGGGCGAGGGGAAGCATAGGACAGAGGTGTGTCACTCGTGTGTCATTCGTGTGTCGTTGGGCGACGTTATCCCCCCGCTTCCGGCGCGACCACCCGCCCGGCGAACAGGATCGTGCCCGTCTCCATATCCCGAATGAAGAACAGAAATGGTCGATCCACGAACAAGACCACCCCCTCCATCGGGCGGGCGCTTTCCAGATTCATCACCACGGCTGAGGCGGCGGCGGCTTCCGTGCCTGCTTCATCTACCGCTACGAATGCTTTATGGAAAACGTGGGCGATGTACAAATCCGTGGTGCCATCCATGCCCGAAAAATCGGCCAGATCGGGGTCGAACGCGTCGGGCATCCCCATCCCGGCTAGGGTGTCGGACAGGCTGAAGGTGGTCGCGAAGGTGAATTTGGGCAGGATCAGGTTCACCATCTGCGGGGTCAGGCCGTTGACGAGGGTAGTGTATTGTTCGGGAGTCAAGGCCCCTTCAAAAGCGGGGAAGGTTCCGGCGTCGGGGACGATGATCAGCATGGATATTTGCTCGCCCTGATAGGGGAGTTCTACGGCCTGGTAGCCCGCGCCCTGTCCGTAGGCGAGGGGGACGGGTTCTTCCATCCGCATCATCGGGACGTTGATCGTTTCCCCCGTCAGCAGGTTAAAGGGGGCGTCGGAGGTGGATTCGGCGGCGAACGGGTGGACCCATTGGGCGTTGAAGTAGATGGCGTTGGCAAGCACGAGCCGGGTGAGGGAGTCAATGGCCCCTTCCGGGATCAGGTCGTTGATCCGGTCTTGGGTCTGGTCGCTGACCCAGTCGTTGATCGCCACCCGCGCGGGGTCGGGGGCGTGGGCAAAGTCGGTGAGCCGCAGTCCCGCGCCGTAATTGGCCGCGAGGGTGTCCAAAAAGGCTGGCTCGAACACGTAATCTTGCTGGCCCCAAAGGGAGTTGGCGAGGGTGAGTTCAAAGGCTTTTTTGCCGTTCGCCCGGGCGGTCAAAGCCAGATCGAGGGCGTTGAAGGCAGGGTGGAGGGTGTCCTGCGAGGGGAAGTGGAGCACCTGCGCCATTTGCGTTTCGGTGTTGCCCCGCGCCCCCGCGTAGGTCATGGCTAACGCCAGGGAGAGGCTGTACGGGGAGTAAAACAGGTTGGCGTCCGGGGTTTTGAGGGCCTGGTACAAGTCCAGGGCAAAGGCGGTGTTTCCGGCGGCGAGTTGTTGGACGGCGGCCGCGTCCACGTCCGGGGAGGTGATCCGGCGGAGGGTGGAGTGGGTTTCGGTGGAGGAGGTGGGGGTGCAGGCGGGAAGGAGGAGGGTGAGGATCAGGAGGAGGAAGAGGGGTTTGAGGAGGGGTTTCATGGGAGATCTCCGGGGTAGGGGTTGAGGGCTGTTGAGAGGATAGGGGTAAATTTCCAGGCTCATAACGTTATCCTAGGGGGTTCCGTTCCAGGTTCCCCAGGTCCCAAGCGTTGAATTCCCCCCGGCGTTGAATAGGAATTCAACGCCTGATACCCGAAACCCGTTGAAACGGGTTGGCACACATGCCGCGCCTCCGCAACGGGTTTCAACCCGTTTTTCCTGCCAGGCGCCGAAATCCTATTCGGCGGATGCCTATTCGGCGGCGTTCTATCGGCGGCGTCTCTTCGATCCCTCAAAACGGAAACGCGACATACTCCGCCCGCGCCTCCCGCACCTTTTGCATCCCCAACTCCGCCGAAAGCCCCAAATCCAACGGCCCCTCCTCCAATTCATCCATTCGTTCCAACCAGGCGTTGATCGTATTTTCTGCATGATGTTGTTTCTGTCGCTGAATGTACGAAACCACCCACGCCCGGTTCGTTTCCCCAAACGTCATACACCCGTAGCCCCTCTGCCAATCGAAA
>JABWBV010000187.1 GCA_013359445.1 Anaerolineales bacterium
AAACCAGATCGAACGGCTAGAAAGAACCCCATAAGTAGCACCTAAAGAAGATTGGTGTAAAAGCGATAGCCCCATGCCCACTATAGCCATCACAGGGGTCAACCTGTGCAAATAGTGCCCAAATTTTCGTAAGCCGGGCCAGCGGTCAAACAAGCGGCTTTCAAACAAGACCGGCAGAAATTCGATGATGAGCACGGTCGAATACAGGATGACGCACCAGGTAATTTCCCACAGGACGGAGTGAACATTCCAATAAACCAAAGGATGCCAGAATCGGTCGGGGCGACCAATGTCCATCGCCAGCGCCAGCATCGCGGACGTGTACCCTAAAAAACCGACGAAAACCGCGGCCCGCGCGAGCGGCTCAAACCGTTTGATGCGAAACAGATACACAATTGCCGAAAAGGTGAAGGCCCCCGCCCCCAAGGCAATGGCAGATAAATCGTGCGTGATCCACAACCCCCAGGGGACACGATCCGACAGATTGGTGACTTCCAACCCATTCCACAACGTCTGGTAAATCCCCACTGCCCCGATAACGAGAAGCCCAAACAGAGAAATTAGCCAAATGCGAAACGGGCGGAAAGTTCTTGCAAGAGGGGACATCGTCGTAGCCATGTTAACTCTCCTTCTCCGGGCGCACGTAGTGAACTTTGGGGACTGTGCCATATTCTTCGCGCAGGCGGAAGGTTTCGTGTTCAGCGAGGTATTTGGAGATGGGACTCTCGGCATCGTTGACATCGCCAAATATCCGTGCCCCGACCGGGCAGGCGTTGACACATGCGGGCGTAGCTTGGGGGTCCACGCCGGGGGTGAGACCTTGCGCGAGACCCCGGTCAATCCGGTGGCTACAGAACGTGCATTTTTCTACGACCCCACGCGGGCGCCGGGGTACCTCTGGGGTTCCCCAAAGTGGTTGGTAGGCGTTTTCGGTTTCGGATTCGCCCCAATTGAACCGCCGAACATCATATGGACAAGCCACCTCACAGTACCGACACCCGATACAGCGGTCGTAATCCATCGCGACAATGCCATCCTCGCGGAGCCAGGTTGCCCCGACCGGACACACCCGCACACAGGGCGCTTCCTCGCAATGCAGACAGGGACGGGTCATAAAAAAGTCGGTGCCCCCCTCGGTGCGTTCGGGAAAGCCAACATTCCAGCGCATTTCTTCATCGGGGACATCATTGGTTGCCTGACACGCCCAAACACAATACTGACACCCAATGCATTGTTCCAGATCAATGACCATATGCCATTGGTGGGTCGCACTGGCTTCTGACTCGCGGTGGAGGCCCTGTACCGCGTCGGCAGAGAGGGGGCCGGACGAAAAAATTTGCGTGAATAAGATGCTTGCGCCGGTTCCGCCCAGAATTTTGAGCAAGTCACGCCGGGTGAGGAGTGGGGGGTTAGCTTGTGGCTGGCTCATTTTCGTTCTCCAAAAGGTTTTCTCGGCGGGCACTGCGAAGGTTGCTGGCAACGAACCAGGCGGTCATGCCCCCCAGCACCAGACCCACCACGCCTCCCTGAAAGATCATTGTTACGTTGCGACTTGCAAGGGCGGCTTCCAGGGCCTGGACTTGTTGTTCGGGGGTACTGCCCACCGGCTCGGGTTCGGCGGATGGGGTGGGCATGATTTCTTCCGGGGTGGTTTCTTCGGTCGCGTCACCCCCATTGCCGACTTTTGCACCATTTTCATAGCCGGGTAAGGAAAAACCAGCGTGGAGGGTATCAGTGTGGCAGGCTATACAGGTGGCGGGGGTGATGGTAAAAGCGTGCCCGGTGGGGACAATGCCATCGATGGGCATTTCTTCGGGGGGAATGACGAGGGCATGGCAATCGACACAGCCAATGCCTTTTTCGATGTGCAAATCTTCGAGATAGTTGCCCATTGTTTCTTCGTGACAGTTCAGACACATTTCGTCGGCTACTTCAAAGAGCGCGCCCTGGCTGTGCGGGTCGTGGCAATCCATACAACCAATGTCGGCACTACCGTGGCCGGTCATGCGCCATTCGCCGAGGGTGGTGGTGTGGCAGGAGCCGCAGTAATCGGTGTCGGCTCGGATGGAGACGATGGCCGGGGGATGTTCCTCCCCAACTTCTCCGTGGCAGGCCTTGCATTCCACCCCTTCTTCTTCAAATTCGCCGGTGGAGTGTTGATAATTTGTGGTGTGGCAGGCGAGACATTCGCCCTGTTGTCCGACACTTTCCCAGCGTTCCTGAAAAACAGGGTCGTCATAGGCGTGGGCGTGTGGGCTGACCGCCCAATTATTGGCGATGTCCAGGTGACATTCTTTACAATCTTGAGTCTCCCCGGAATGCGGGTCTTCGACTTCGGGCGTGGCTTCCTGGCTGGGGGGAGCGGCATAGGCAGGGGCAGGAGTTCCCCACATGAGGCCTATTGCGAAGGACAAACAGAACATCAAGCCGAGAATGGCGAAAAGTTTTTTCATATGCGTATATCCGTCAAGTTGTGGTGTAGATTTCCTCTTCCGCAGGTAAATTTAAGGGTTGGCCTGTGAAGATGGTTTGGTGGGTTGCGATAAAGCCCCAAAATGCGGTTTGGGCGGCACTAGCCGGGATCCGCGTATTCCGGCCAATAAAAATATCTCGTTCGAGTTCCATTCCCCGAATTTTTACGGTTGCCACTCGGTTTTCGACAAGCCGGGTGTATACCAATTTTGAGACAAACCCCACCCCGATGCCCTCCTGTACGGCAATGGCAATGGCCTCTGAATTGCCCAGGGTGAGTAATACATTTAATTCGTCCTCTGCAATGCCGTGGGCCTCCAAGCCCGCCCGCATTACGGTGCGCGTCCCGGAATTTTCTTCCCGAAGAATAAAATCGGCTTCCCGTAATTCTTCCGGTTCAATTTCTGTTCGCGCGGCCCACGGGTGATTCAGCGGGCAAATAAGCACGACCGGATCGACCATGAATTGGCGAAATTCCACATCTTTGCACGAAATGAGGTACTCACTTGCAAGCGCAAAATGCACCTCGCCATCACAAAGGGTTTGGAGGGCTGTTTTTTGTGGGGCTACCTGACAGGTAACCCGTACGCGGGGGTGGTGGCGGTGAAATTCTGCCAGGAGTTGGGGCAGGACGTATTTCCCTGGTGTGGTACTACATCCGACAAGCAGATGTCCGTAAACATCCCCTTTAAGGGATTCCATCGTTTCTTTGATTTGAACGGAACGCCCCACCATTTCCCGCGCGAGGGGCACCAACATAATTCCGGCTTCTGTCAATTCCAGGTGCCGCCCCGCGCGATTAAAAAGGGGCAGGCCAAATTGTTGTTCCAAAGACTGAATATGTTGGCTGACACTCGGCTGGCTCATATGCAGGCGTTGTGCCGCCTCCGTAAAGTTCAGGGTTTCTGCGGCAATCAAAAAAACGTTAAGTTGGTGGGCATCTAACATCTCAAAATTCCTTTGTGAATATTGTAACAAACAGAATAATAAATTCAATGATATAGCTTGGGTTTTACATAGGTTTTACCTATGCCTCCTGATAGGCAAAACCTATAAGTAAAACTTGGTTTTCGTATTGATATTACCCTGGTTTTGATTATACTCTTAGTGAATATTTTCACGAAGGAAAATGACTTGACCCCAAAATTACGAAACTCAGGAATTTTTGCGATGTGCGTGGGGCTGATCCTCTTATTGGCGGCCTGCACAGCCACTGCCTCCCTGGAGACAACAGGTGAATTGCCTGTTGCATTGGAACAAGTTCCTACCTCCACTGCGGAAATGCAACCAACTTTGGAAGCCACTTCCATGACTGAACTGGCAACCCCCACGGAAGCGCCCATCGACGAGTGTTTGGAATGCCACCTGGATAAACAACGCCTGATCGACACTGCCGAACCCGAAGTGGTGGTAGAGAGCGAAAGCGAAGGGGAGGGGTGAGGTGGCGAAGTGCCTCCGTTGGAGGCATGGGAAAAAGTTTTAGTCAATGGGGAGACCTATCTCGACACCGTTCACGGACAAATCGCTTGTATGGATTGCCACGGCGGCGCTCAGTCCTCTGATAAAGCGACAGCACATACGGACTTGATTGCCAATCCGAGTGATGACCCCGAAGCGGCATGTGGCGAATGTCACCCGGATGTGGTGGCGATGAACCAATACAGCCTGCACAACAATCTCGAGGGCTATTGGACCGTCCTTGACCCCCGCCGTGATACGACCGATGCCGTCTCTCACGCGGCGATTACCGAAGGGTTTGGCAATCACTGCTCAAGTTGCCATGCTACCTGTGGCGAGTGCCACGTCAGCCAACCCAATCTGGTGGGCGGCGGATTTATTGACGGGCACATGTTCAACGAAACGCCTTCCATGACGCGAAATTGCACCGCCTGTCATGGGAGCCGTGTCGGAAATGAATATCTGGGTAAACACGAAGGCCTGAAAGCCGATGTCCACCTCCGCGAAGGGCGGATGAATTGTGTCGATTGCCACAGCGGGCACGAAATGCACGGTCAACCCGCCGAATGCCAAACCTGTCATACCGGACCCGAAGCGGTTAGCGTGGCCCCCGCCGATCACCGTTACGCGGGCGTCCAACAGCCCCGATGCGAAACCTGCCATACCACCGTCGCCATCGGACAGGACGAAATCCCCATGCACCAGGCGCACGGGAGCGATCTCTCCTGTCAGGTGTGCCACTCCATCGCTTATACCAGTTGCGATAACTGCCATGTCGCCCTGAGTGAAACGACAGGCAATCCCTTCTTTGCGACGGAAGCAAGCTATCTAGGCTTCTTCATCGGCCTAAACCCGCTTCAGAGTTATGACCGTCCTTATAAATATGTCCCGGTCCGGCATATCCCGGTTTCCCCCGATAGTTTCAGCTTCTACGGAGAAAATCTTCTGCCCTTCTTCGATGCGCTCCCAACCTGGAAATACACCACCCCCCACAATATCCAACGGGAAACGCCCCAAACCGAGTCCTGCAACGCCTGCCACGGCAACCCCTTACTGTTTTTGACCATCGACAAAGTCTACCCCGATGAAGTCGAAGCCAACCTGCCCGTGATTGTGGATGTTATCCCACCCCTCATTATTACCGATACCCTCACCATTACCGCCACAATTACTTCCACGCTCCCTGTTGAGGTGACTCCTACCGCAACGCCATAAACAGATGTTGATCGGTCAACTTGACCGCAAAATTTCACAACCTACCTGATGAGTATTTTGCTCATCCATACTACTAATCGAGGTGAAAAATGAAACACCGCTCCTATTTACTCCATTTATTTGTCTTACTAAGTTTGTTGCTGTCTGCTTGTAACTCAGCCACAACGCCTACTGAAGCCCCGGTGGTTGAAGAACCCACTGCTGTGGTGGAAGAAGTCGAACCGACCGACGTTCCCGAAGTGGTCGAGCCGACTGCCGAACCAACCGCTGAACCGGTTGATGAGTTTACCGTGGAAGAACTGGATGCCTCCTTCCAGACTTTCCTGGCCGACATGGAAGGCTACAATGCCATTGGCTTGGAAGCCTTCAATGAATTACTGGTCGAAACGCCCGAAACCTTCCTGTTAGACGTCCGTGAAACCTCTGAACTCGAAGAAAAAGGGTGGATTGCTGGCGCCGTCCATATTCCCCTCCGCGAAATCGCCGATAACCTCAATCGTCTCCCCAGTTTTGACACTACCATCGTCAGCTACTGCGGAAGCGGTTGGCGTTGTACCATTACCCTGACGGGCCTGGAATCTTTGGGATGGGAAAATGTCCTCGCCCTCAAAGATAACAGTTTCGGTGGGTGGGTGGAAGCTGGCTACCCCGTCGAAACCGGTGAACTCCCCGCCCCGGTCGTCCTCGATGCCGCCACGCCCAACCCTGCCGCGGTAGCGTATTGGGACGCTGTGTTTTCAGCCATTCCCGAAGGCTATGGTGGCGTAACGGTTGAAGATGTTAACCTGGAAATTGTCGAAAACGCTGACCTGATCCTGATCGATGTCCGCACCCCGGAAGAAGTCGAATCGAAAGGCTATATTGACGCCCCCAACGTTCTCTACATCCCGCTGGCTGATTTCATTAATCTGAAAGCGGAATGGCCTGCTGATCTGGATGCACCTATCGTCGTCTATTGTGGTAGCGGACACCGTTCCACCATCGCCATGACCATACTTTGGGCCTACGGATATACCGATGTCCGTAGTATGAAAGGCGGGTACGGAGCCTGGTTAGGCGCAGGGTTTGCGACGGTGGGCGGTGAACCTCCCGCGCCCGATCTGGATGGCGCTTTCACCACCTTCCTCGCCGGTATGGAAGCGTATAACACGATTGGCCTCGAAGCCCTCAACGTGATGATTGTCGAAGGAAATACCCCCTTCTTGCTGGACGTCCGCCAGGGTCAGGAATTGCTGGATAATGGCTGGATTGAAGGCGCGGTGCATATTCCCATTCGGGAAGTGGCCCAACACCTGGATTTGCTCCCCAGTTTTGACACCACCATCGTGAGTTACTGCGGAAGCGGTTGGCGCTGTACCATCGCCGTTGCCGCCCTCGAAGCGATGGGCTGGCAGGATGTCCTGGCGCTCAAAGAAAATAGCTTTGGCGGATGGGTGGAAGCCGGTTATCCGGTTGTCACCGGAACCGAACTGCCCGTTGCGGAAGTCTTGAACGCCGCCCAGCCGAATGCCGCCCTCGTTGAAATTTTCGATGCCATGCTGACGGAAATCCCGGAAGGTTACGGTGGTATTTCGGTCGATGATTTGAACACCAAACTCGTCGAAAACCCCGACCTAATCCTGATCGATGTTCGCACCCCCGAAGAGATTGCAGAAAAAGGCGTCATTGAAGCCGCCAACTTCATCGCTATCCCGTTAGAACAATTCATCGAAATGAAAGACATGTGGCCCACTGATCTGGATGCCCCGATTGTCGTTTATTGTGGAAGCGGCCATCGCTCCACGCTTGCCATGACCATCCTCTGGACCTATGGGTATACCGATGTCCTCAGCATGAAAGGTGGATTTGCGGCCTGGGTGGAAGCGGGTTATCCTGTCGTTCCGTTTGAATAAATCTCAATAACTCATTAACATCCTACCGATCGGGAGTCCCAGACTCCCGGTCGGTTTTTCTGGCTCATTCCTCAGAATAATCATCTCTTCCCCAAGTTTTAAAAGTCAAGTATAATTTTGCCCACTTATGGACAGTCTCGTGCGCTCCAATAATAATAATTTGAATGCCAACGACGCCCCCATGCGTCAGGTGGACTGTTTCAGGCTGGCATAAGCAGACCGATTTTCCCAAACATCCATCGCCCGACGCATTTTGCGAAGGGCGATTATTTTTTATGCCGCTACCAAAAATTCTGAACATTTCACCCCAAACGGTAGCATATTCTTATAAAAAGAGGAAACCTTATGTATAAAACACACACCTGTGGCGAACTTCGACTTTCCCACGAAGGCCAAACGATTACCCTGGCCGGATGGGTTCACCGCCGCCGCGATCATGGCGGCGTCACCTTCATTGATCTCCGCGACCGTTTTGGCCTCGTCCAGATCGTCGCCAACCCTGACCTTTCGGCGGACGCGCATCAGATGCTCGAACAGGTGCGTTCTGAATGGGTCTTGCAAGTAACCGGGATCGTTCGCGCACGTCCGGCAGGCATGGAAAACCCCGCACTTTCTACGGGCGAAATTGAAGTGGAAGTGCGCGAGGTCAACGTCCTCAACTCGGCCAAACACCCCCCGTTTTTGATCAACAAAGACGAAGAAGCCGATGAAAACACCCGCTTGAAATATCGATACCTGGACTTGCGCCGCGAGACAATGCGGAAAAACATCGAAATGCGTCACCGCGTGGTTAAATTTATTCGTGATCATCTGGACGACGAGGGCTTTTTTGAAATCGAAACCCCAATCTTATTCAAAACTACGCCCGAAGGCGCGCGGGATTACCTCGTCCCCTCCCGTGTCCACCCCGGCGAGTTTTACGCCTTACCCCAATCCCCTCAGCAACTGAAACAACTCTTGATGGTGGGCGGCATGGAAAAATATTTCCAAATTGCCCGCTGTTTCCGGGATGAAGACACCCGCGGCGACCGCCAACCGGAGTTTACCCAGTTAGATATCGAAATGGCGTTTGTCAACCAGCGCGAAGACATCATGAATCTGATGGAAACGATGTACACCGCCATGGTTGCCAAACTGGTGCCGGACAAAAAACTCTTCGCCTCCCCCTGGCCGCGCCTCAAATACCAGGATGTGATGGATCGTTTTGGGACGGACCACCCGGACATTCGTTTTGGGTTGGAATTGCGCGACATCACAGACATCGCGGCGAGTTGTGGATTTTCTGTGTTTGAGAATGCGGTGGCGGGGGGCGGGCACGTGCGCGGCATCAACGCGACCGGTTTGGGCGATTACACCCGTAAGCAAATCGACGAACTGACCGAGTTCGCGAAACAGTTTGGGGCCAAGGGCCTCGCGTATATTGCTTTCACCTCCACCGGGGAAGTGCGCTCGACGTTTGTCAAATTCCTGACTCCCGAATTTATCCAAACTTTGAAAGAACGGTTTGAGGTCAAAGAGGGCGATCTTTTGCTCTTTGTGGCGGATAAACCTGCTGTCGTATACGATGTCTTGTTTCGTATGCGTGTGATGTTGGGCGACCGCTTGGGCCTGCGCGACACCACCACCCTGGCGTTTTGTTGGGTGATCGATTTTCCGTATGCCTACTGGAACGAGGAAGAACAGCGGTGGGACCCCAGCCAACACCTGTTTACGATGCCGATGCCCGAAGATGTTCACATGATCGAGACAGACCCAGCCAATATGCGCGGAACCCAGTACGACATGATTCTGAACGGTTACGAGGTGGCGGGCGGCTCGATCCGTATCCATGATCGGGATTTGCAGGAGAAAATCTTCAAATTGATCGGACTGGATCGAGAAGTGGCTCGCGAACGATTTGGGCACATGCTGGAAGCGTTTGAGTATGGTGCGCCCCCGCACGGCGGAATCGCATCTGGGGTAGATCGTCTGGTGATGCTCATGGCCGACGCCCCCAACATCCGCGAGGTGATTGCTTTCCCGAAGAACCAGGCCGCGCGGGATGTGATGGCTGGGGCGCCCTCCCCCGCGGAAGATGGACAGCTAAAGGACTTGCACATCAAAGTGCATCTTGATCCGGCCAAACAGCCGAAAAATTAATCTAAGCTTTGGGGGTTTTGGGTTGGTGTGATTATTGTAACTGTTGAGGCTTGAGAAGAAAGTTCCGAAAACAAGATGAGTGGGGGGATGGCCATCCTCCACCCATCTTGTTTTTCGGCGAGTTCTCCAAATATACCTGAACGGTTACTGATTATTTACAGCGAGTGGCAGATTTTGCTTGCCGCTGTAACCCGAAAATTTCCCCCCGGAGGCCAACAGCGAGGTTTATATGAAAATGCGCGTATCTGTCTTTTTCTTTGGGGTAATATTCCTAACGGCTTGTGCAACAAGTGCAGGAGGGGCTTCAACAGCAACCCCGGATTATTCAGCCACCGATACTGCAAATCAAATTGAAACTGCGGTGGCCGCACGTGCCACCGAATTAGCCATCGAAGCTTTAATTACGCCCACCTCGACCCCCGCGCCCCTGACAGTGCAGGAGTTGATTTTGACCTCGACAGAAGCCAATGAATTGGCGAACCGGTGGTCAGATACCCCGTTTGACGATACACAAAGTGTAGTGCCGGAATATTGTTTAGTAGAGTGTGTTTCGTTTACCTGGCAAGGGGGGGCACAAGGGGATTCGCTATTAGATATTACTCTGATCAAAGCCAACAGCCGGGACGAAGCCGCGACCATCCTCGCGGAGTTAAAATCTAACTTTGTTTCTGGGACGGCAGTTGAACTAACTTTGCCGGAACTGGTTTCCTTACCCGATGATACCTTTGCGTTTGAGGCACAAACCACACAATTGGAGTTGCTCAAAGGAGTGCTGGCCCGGCGGGGAGCGATTGTCATTCTTATTGGCCTAAACATGCCCGATTTGACGGAGGATGAAAATCTTCTCTTTTTGAGTTTGTATGCAGACCGTCAGATTCAAAAACTGATTGCCGCCGGCTATTAGGGCATAGTTTCTACGCTTGGTGAGCAATTACAGGGACTGCCTATTTCTAATCTTTCACTACCCTCTTGGCTGAATTTATGGTATAAGGAAAGAGACAAACCCTACTGTGTTTGTGATGTAACTGTAACGGTTTTGGGCCAACACTCTTCTTCATGGGTTCTAACTTGCAGATTTGATGCGTTAGGCGAAAGCCAAGGCTGACCTTCTGAGGCGGAGCCCAACCTGCGAAAGCAGGTTCAAAACTTTGTTACACACGGCACGGTGGGGTGTCATCTAAAATAAAAGGCTTCTCAGTTTTCTGAGAGGCCTTTTGTCTTTTATTGGGAAAAATCCTCTCTAAACCTGAGCCGTTACGCCGTTTTTCCATTCCGATCCGGGGCAAGATAGATCAGGGGCAAACTGATCAAAGTTACTCCATATTTGACAAGAAGATTGACGACAAAAATCTCCCAGGCCTCGGCCCATGAATTTACGAATTGCGAACCGAGAAAAGCCACTGGCGCAAAAGCCAGGGTAACAAAAATTAGATTATCGATGGGAACGCTTACCGAATTGCTCACCAGGACGCGTAGCCACTGCTTTTTCCGTGTAATCTTGGTGACAAACCAGTGATACACCTCCGTATCGACTAGCTCAGAGATGACCTCGGCCACAATGGACGCGACGACGATCCGCCAGAGGGGGGCAAACACCGCACTGAACTCCGGGCCACCGAACGAATTCGGATCGCTCGGAACTGCCGCGACAAACATTAAGTACAGCACCATGAGAAGATTGAATACCCCCGCCGCAATGATCAGGGTTTGGGCATTGCGTTTTCCCAACACTTTATGCACCACATCCCGCAGAGTGAACGTGATCGGGTAAATAAACGTCCCCATATCGACGGCCAGCCTACCGACCATACCGATCTTTAGGCTTGCGATATCTGCTAACATCTGCGCGCCAATGTATGCCGCAACCACCAGGACGGCGAGGGTGGGAACCGATGCTTGCGGGAGAGCCGCAGAATCCGTCTGCCCAGAGCTAAATTTTCGTTTCATAGGGAATGCTCCTGTGTTTTGATAAGGCGGGAACTGAGAGAAAACACTTGTTTTGGGAAAAACTAGTTTCCTCTTTCCGACCGCCGCAGTTTTAATCGCTCCAGAGAGAGCGTTGCAGAATAGCTGAGAAAAAAGGGGTGTTTTGTGAGAAGATTAAGGTGTCATCCAATAACTTTTCAACAAAACACCCATGCCGATTCTAC
>JABWBV010000188.1 GCA_013359445.1 Anaerolineales bacterium
ATCGAGGCTATAAAATTTTGATTCTGTCCCGCAACAATCCGAGCTGTCGTTCGACGGACCGCAACAGGAGGTGGAAGAAATGGCCCGCGCGGCATAATGTTCGCGCACGGCGTCACGAATGGGGTCTAAGGTTTGGGGGGTTGACATAAAAAATAACTCCAAAAGAAATGGGATAAAACGTAGGGATTTGGGGGAAGTTGGGGGAATTTGTCGGAATTTATGGGAATTGGGGGAACCCTTATGAGTTCTCTCAAATTCCTTCCATTCCCACAAATTCCCTGTTTTTTACACCGAGTTCAGCGGGGTCTTAGCGCCCGCCGCCACAGCATGTATCGTCGCAACCGCAACCAGGATCATAAGCGAACATTGCACGTACCTCCTTTGGATAAGATTTCTGCTGGCCAGAGTTTTTACAAATCGAAGATTGTCTATATATCAGGTTAAAAAAATTTATTCCTGTACTTCAATCGTTTCAGGCGCAAAGACCTGCACCAATTGCCCGCAACACACGGCAACCATCGGCTGATTGAGGGAATAAAACGTATTTTTACCTTCTTCCCGCACATTCACCAACCCGGCGCGGCGCAGGATTGCCAAATGGTGCGAGACGGTCGGTTGGCGCACGTTGACAGCTTCAACAATTTCGGAGACGCTTAACCAATTGCAACAGCACAGACTCATGATTTTTTGGCGTGTGCTATCCGCGAGGGCTTTGGCGAATTCGACCGGGTCAGCGTTCGGAGTTGGGTTTGTCATATTGATAACCTTCTATGCGATTTATTCTAATAGACATTCATCTATGCGTCAAGGGGTAATTTCAAAAATCGAATAGCCATTTTCCTGATAAATTTCCTGCAAAAACCCGGCCTGTTGCGGCGACCAATCCCCCACCGCGCGTTCGAGTGGCCCCCAAAACACGTACTTCACCCCAAATTCTTCGAGTAACGCCTGCCGGTCGGCGTCGCTCGTGGTTGAACGGAAAAATGCTTCCACGCGGGGTTGCAACACTGATAGGCCTACACTTTCCGGGCCGTGGCCGATGATGACGCGGACGGGTGCCCAAACGGGGAGGACGTTGCCGGTATCAAAGGATGTCAGGACAAGTTCGCCCGTTTGAGCTTGTTCGGACAAGGCCAGGAACGCGTTCACTTCTGCCGTGGGGCGGAAGATCGGGGGTTGGGGATGCAGGGTGCTGGTGATGCCGCCCGTGAGCAAGAACAACGTGGTGGGGAATGTCAATGCCAGGGGGATGTACCAGGCTCGGGCGGATTTCTGGGTCCGCTCCAACGCCCCCATCGCCAGCACAACGAGCGCGACCCAGATGCCTTCCGGGAGGCGGCGCTGGAGGTTGAATGGGGCATAGGCCAACACCGGAAGCAAGATCACCCAGCCGATCAACAGCCAACTTTCCACAGGGCGCGTCCGCATCAGGTGGCGGGCACCGAGAAAAGCCAGGGGCAGGATTAAGCCGTAGGCGGCGAGATAGTGCAGGAAATGGGGGGAGAGAATCTTGTTTTGGGAAGTCCACCCGCTCAGGAAGGGATCGCCGCGCAGAGCGAGGAAACTGTATAGGATGAAGGGGGCGGAAATCAGCCCGGCAAGGATCGCTCGGCGCAGGTAATCCAGCCAGAGTTGGTAATCGGCGCGGGTGCGGTGCCCCCGCGCAAACAGGGTGAGGCCGTATCCCGTCAGATGTGCGCCCATCGCCGCCCAGGCCACGGCAATGGTTAGCGGTTGGAAGAGTCCGTTGAGGAGGAAGAGGAGGCCGGGGAGGGAAGTAGACAGTAAGGAGTTTTTAGTGGTCAGTGAGGGAAAGGATGGTCGGCGGAGGTAGAGGAGGAGGCCATAGAGGAGGAGGGCGCGGGCGACGGCGAGGTGGGGGAGGCCGTAAAGGGCGAGGAAGCCGAAGGTTTCGGGGGAGTAAAAATCGAGTGGGAGGGAACCGAGCCAATTGCCCTGCCCCAAAATCACCAACAACCAGCCCAAGCCCCCGCCAAAACACGCGACCAGCGTGCCCAATCGCCGCACGGAGATACGCTCGACGAAATACGCAATAAACTCATACGTCGCCAAAATCGCCATCACCCCGCCGATCAGCCGGTAGAGGTGGTAGATGACGACAAATTGCTCGTGCTGGGCGGGCGGATAAGCCAGTTTGCCGAGGGCGATGAACGGAAAATATGCCAGAATCCCGCGCTGTTCCAGGTAGGTGTATGGCGTGCGGAAGAGCCAATCCCCTTCCGCCCCGGCGAGCATTTTGGCAATGTAGGAGTTCCCATCATTCACGCCAAACACAAACCCGGTGAAACGCCAGTCGTCTCCCTGTGTCTGGAACCCGATGAAATAAGGGATAGTGGTGAGGAGCATCCCGAGGACGGCGGCCCAGAAAATCCAGCGGCGTTCGGAGGCAGATACGGGGGAGGGGGTATTGGACATTGGATTCATTTTTTTCGCTTTGGGAGCAAGATAATTAACACGGCTATTGTAAATAAACCCAATCCCGCGTAAAAAGTGGTTGGATGAAATGAAAACACCACGTGATGATTTCCTGAAGGTAAGTTGACGCCACGCAAAAGGCCATTTACGGTCAACAATTCTGCAGGCTGACCGTCCACTTCCACCCGCCAACCGGGGTACACAATTTCTGAAAGCACAAGCAGGCCAGGACCATCCGCCGAAACTTCGATCCGATTGGGTGTCCAGGTCAAATTTTCGTCGGGGATCGAGGGGCCATCCTGCATCCAGGCTTGGCCGTGTGCCAGCGGGTTCAGGTAGACCCGCGTGGGGCCAACTGCTCTGACCAGCATCAACCCATCCGCGTGCAAATCAAATTCGGCGAGCACGATTCGGACGTTCAAAAGGCCCAGTAATTCGGCATCGGGCACATACGTAGCATTGGCCGTGGAAATGTCGCCTGCAAAGGGAGGCATGGTGACACTGTAACCCGTTTGGGGCACGCCGGTCGCCCCCGCCATGAAGGTCGTGTAACTTTGTAACTGCATCGGATCTACCCCGTCCGCGAGTTCGAAGCCAAACCGGGCGGCGGTCGTTTGGGGCATACTGTACGAGGGGGAATAGATGCGGAAATGCCCCGGGGGATCGGTGATAACTTCAGCCACCTCTGCCTGTTCTGCGTAGATTTCCGAGGCCGGATGGGGAACCAGCGTCCGAAACGCACTCCCGCCCCAATCGAACAGCCCGATCCCGATCAAAACCAACCCCGCCCACGCGGGGAGCGGACGCCGCGCGGACAGGAGTCGCCCCACGCTTACCAGCCCCAACAAGGCAATCCCGGCGCTCCAAATAAAATTCAAAGGAATGTCCCCGGTCACCAGCCCAACGCCCACCGCCATCATCGCCGTGAGCCCAAACAAAAACACCAACCCCCGCATCCCCCGTCGCCGTTCATCCGCCCGAACCCCAGCCAGCAAATGATCGAAGGCAAACCCGGCCAACACCGCCAACGCCATCCCCGTTAAAAACAGTGCGCGAGGCGGAACACGCAATAAGCTAAATCCGGGGATTTCTGCCAGCAAACGCAAGCCCGGAATATGCTCTCCGAGCGAATAAACCAGGGAAATCAGCCACACGCCCGCCCAAAACCGCGTTTTTTTCCGTACATCGCGCCAAAACAAGCCAATCAGTGCGAGTGCGAGGGTCAAAAGGCCAGGGTAAACGATCCACTCCGGGTTGCCCCCCATTTCAGGGAACAGGAGGCCGAGGAGCCGTGCAGGGGGCAGGGAAAAAGCCAGAACGTCGGCGGCCCCCAACATGGCACGGGTACTCAGGCGCACAAATTCGAGGAGCGGGAAGGCGAGCGGGGCACTGAGCGCGGCGGCAAGGAGAAGTTGGAATAAGAAGCGCATGGGACGCGGAAAAACGCGAAAAGACAGAATTTTTTTTGTGACAGGGGAAACAGGTGTGGCATGATTGGCTCTCCGCTCTCGTAAGGATACATTCTCCGAATCTTCTCCTAAGTTTATCCGGCTACACGCAAAAACCCCAAACATCCACCCACCCACCCACAACAGTCCGGCAAACGCGGCCCAACGAACATCGGCGAAGAAGATGAGGGCGAGGATGATGGGAGGGGAGAATAGGCGAAATGGTGAAGGGGAGAGGGAGGCGGCGTAAAGGAGCCAGGGGGTCCAGGAGACGGCGTACAAAAGGGAGAGATGTCCCGCGCCGTAGTGAGCAATGAGTTTGGGCATGAAGGCGAACGCGAGGCCGCCGAAAAGCGCGGGCAGATCGCGGAGACCCTGCTGTTTTAGGAAACGCGCCATCCCGACGCCCCCCCACACGAGGTGCGCCCCTGCCAGCAGGTTGAACATCCACGCGTCCGGCCAGAGCACGGCAAGCCATCCGGGGGGGTAAAACAAGCCGGATAACGGATTCGCGACGAATGGGTATCCGCTCAGAATTCCGTTCGCCCAGAGGGGAATTTGCCCCCACGTGAGCAGGGCACGGCGGAGGAAGAGTGCGTTCGGGAGGTGCGAAACGGTCAGGTCGGAGAATTCCGCCCCGGAGAGGTACAAAAATTGGTTGCCGAAAAACAGAAAAAAAGGGAGGGGCAAGCCCAACAGCCAAAACATCGAGGGCTTGCGCCAGGGCATGTTATTGCTCCACCGCGTAAATTTGTACAGCCCCTTGTTCGTACACGGGAAAAATGCCTTGGGTGAGGGGAAGCTCTCCGAGGGCTTGTTCGCGCGGGCCAAAGAAGATGAAGTCCACGCCGCGCGCGACGAGAAACGCGTGAGCCTCGGCCTCGGACATCTGGAAAAAGTCTTTTATGGCTTGTTCTTCTTGTTCGGCGTTGACGGTTTCAAACGGGTGGCCGTAGATGACCTGGCGTCCAGAAAAGGCGGGGATGAGCAAACCAGTTCCGGGGGCGGCAAGGATGAGGGAGTCATCCAGCGTTTTTTCGGCGAGCCAGGTAAAGGCGAGGGATTCGTCGCGGGTGTGAAAAAGGAGGGGGTCGCGAGAAAAGGCGCCGGATTGTCCGGCGAGGAGGACGATCAGGTTAGTGGGAAGGGCGAACAAAAAGAGGAGGATGGTGAGCCAACGGACGCGGGTGCGTTTGCCTTGTGCGAGGGTTTCGAGGCCCAACGCGGCAAGCCCGGCCAGGGGGACGTATAGCCCCATCATAAACCGGCGTTGAAGGCCGAAGGGGATGAGGATGAGGATCAGTCCGAGGGCGGCCCAAACGACGAGGGAGAACGCGGCGGTTCCGGGTTTGGTTTTGTGGCTCACGGCGAGTGCGAGAAACAAGGCAGGCGAGAGGGAGACGAGGACATCCCACCACGGTGGGGTGAGGGTGATGTTTTGGGCATCCCACCCCGCGAGGATGGGGTCGGTGCGGATGGCCCATAACTGGTAGATCAACATCGGTGTGCCGCCCGCGATCAGCCAGAGGAGATGCCGAAATTGGGGGAGGGTGAGGACTTTTTTCCAATCTTTGCGGAGGAGGGCTTCGTATCCCAACGCCCCCAGCCAACCGCTCATGACGACGACGACAATGACGACTCCGAAGGGGTTGACGATGCCCAGAAGGAGGGCCACGCCCGCGGCCAGTGCCCCGCGCCAATCCGGTTTATTTTGTTTGAGCGTGGGAAAGGTCAGGAGCCACAGGATCAAGGCCAGGCCGAGGGGAAAGTGGGGGTTGTTATAAATCGAAAGGAAGGGATAGCTTTCGGCGACCCAAAAATCGGCGGTGAAGGCTCCCGTGGAGAGCAACAACCAGCCCAGGCCACTACCCAGCGCGGCCAGGGCAAAGGCGGTCCGGCGAGGGCGGGCTTCGGAAATGGTCCAGGTAAAAAAGCGGTAGAGGGCAAAGAGGAGGATCACCCCGCTCAAGAGCCGGGCCAGGGTGAACATCACCGGAAGTGAGAGGCCTGATAGCCGCGCGAGGTGCCCTAGAAAAAGGTAAAACAGGTTGAGGTAAGCGCCGGAGCCGGGGTTTGCAGTATATGGGAGGGTAAAACGCCAGTCACCACGGAAACCTTGATACATTTTGGCGAGGTAGGTATGCCCGTCGAGCGGGTTGAGGAGGATGCCGTTGAAGAGGTAGTCCCCCCCCCCTGCCTGAGAGGCCAAAACGAAGGGAATGAGTGTTAAAAGCACTACCAGGGTGGTGATGCTCAGGAAAAAGATGCGGTCTTGGCGCGGCATGAGTGTATTTTACTTAGATTTGGAGGAACTGCTCAGGCTTGAAGCGAAGTTTTTCAAAAAGGTGATTTTTGCTTCGGATACCTGCTGATTTTTGGGCTGATTTCGTGCGGATTTGTTGATTCGGGAGTGGTTGAGAGACCAATTCATTGATTCGTCGAATCGTACGCCCATGTCCCTTGCCTTTCAACACAATCCTCTCTATAATCTTGGCATATGAATCAAGCTTTTCAATTATACAGACTCCAGCAAGTAGACTCCCAATTAGATCAGGCCCATGCTCGGTTGCGGGAAATCGACTCTATTTTGAAAAACGATGTGGCGATACGTGAAGCCGAAGAAGAAGTAAAAAAAACCACACAAGACCTGGATGGGGCGAAAAAAGAACTGCGAAAAGCTGAAGAAAACACCAAAAATCAACGTCAAAAAATTAAGAATACAGATGATCAGTTATATGGGGGAAAGGTTCGAAATCCGAAAGAGTTACAAGACCTTCAAAAAGAAAGTGAAGCGCTTGGACGATATTTAGGCGTGTTGGAAGAGCGGCAATTGGAAGCGATGATGGTGGTGGAAGACCTGACCCAAACCTTCGAGAATGCCGAGAAAAAACTCCAGGAGGTGCGCGCACATCAGATCGAACAACACGCCGCCCTGCTGGGAGAAAGACGGCAGATCACCCAACAAGCCAAACAGTGGCTGGCAGAACGTCAGGCCGTCTCCAGCCCCATTTCCGAAACCAACATTGCCCACTACGATCACCTCCGCAAACGCCGGGCCGGGATAGCCGTTGCCAAAGTGACAGAAAAATCCTGTTCAGCTTGTGGCACGGAATTAAGCACCGCCCATTTCCAGATGGCCCTGGTTTCCAAAGACCTCCATCACTGCGAAAGTTGTGGGCGGATTTTGTACGCTGGATAAACCCCATGTTTAGAAATTTTCAGGCATTTTCCTTTTGGCTCGGCTTTTTGGTGGCTACGTTTTTTTGGTTTATCTTGGGCCGGTTTGCACCTATCTTAAAAGAACTTTGGAAAACCATTGTCGAGCAGGTCAAAAATCTCCGCGACAGTGCGCAAGCCGGGGTCGATTATCATTTCCGAAATGATATGATCGCCCGCTCCCAAAAAATGCACATCGCCGCGCCGTTATTTGCCCTCAACGAAATCCTGATCCCACCCCGGATCATGGCTACGCCCCCCACCCCAACCGTCGAAGGCGAAATCGAAGAAAAAATTCTGGACGACATCACGATGTCCACCATCCCCTACATGCCCGAATGGCCGGAGCTTTCTGCCGCGTTTAACGCCCCAACCTACTCGCTGGCCGAGGCCGCTGGCAAGGGCACCAGCCTGCTATTGATCGGGCATTCGGGAAGCGGAAAAACGGTGGCTCTAGCTCATCTCACCGAACAGATTGCCAAAAAAACAACTGGACGAAGCGAATTAAACAACCGCCTACCCGTCCTCCTCCACATCGGGGATATTCCCGCCGCCGAACTGGCCGCCAACCAACCGGTCAACGCGATCCTGGCCGCCCTCTCCCCCTACCTCTCTGCCCGCACCACCCCAAAATTCAAACCGCATCTTGAAAACGCCCTCGCACAAGGGCTGGTCATTCTGCTCGTCGATGGGATGGACGAACTAGACCGGGATGAATTTCTCCGCGCCGCCGGCTTTTTAGAATCCGTCGTCAACTTCTACCCCAAAACCCAAATCATCGCGACCGCCTCCCCCTTCTACACAGATGGCCTGGGGCACCTGGGGCTAGTCCCCGTTGCCATGGCCGCCTGGACACCCCAACAACACGCCGCTTTCATCCAAAACTGGGGAGAAAAATGGGGCCAGCACATTCAGCCTACCCTTTGGAGCACTACCCCACCGCCCAAAGGAGTCGCCCCCCCCCTACAAATGGAAATGGCGATCCTGAACAACTGGCTGATCATCGAAAACCTCGCCACTTTGCCCCTCGACCTTACGCTCAAAGTCTGGGCGGCCTACGCCGGAGATGCGCGCGGCCCCCTCAACGTCCACGCCCTCGAGGCCTACACGCGCCGCATGACCACCGGAGTCAGAAACGCCGAAACCGGCCTGGAACGGATTGCCCTGCAAATTTCGCTCACCAAAAACCCGTACCCCAGCCAACGCTCGGCCAGTCGATGGGCACGCGGCATCAAAATGGAAGACGCCGAGGAAAGCATCATCCCCAGCGCCGAAAAAGACGAGAAGGAAGCCATTGAAGACAGCGCGATCATTGAAGGCTCGGTCAGCCGACAGGCTATCCCCAGTCTGATCGCCAACGGCATCTTAATAAACAAGGCCGATACCCGCGTCAGTTTCGTCCACCCTACTGTGGGGGGCTACCTGGCCGGAAAAGCGCTCGCGGCATCCGGGGGGAGCAGTTGGGTGCAAAGCCAACCCGATTGGCTCGGCAAACAACAAGCCCTCCGCCATCTCGCCTACTTTGGCACCCCGCTGGGAACCACCAGTTCCTTCGCCAACCCCAACGAAGATGTAATCCGCCAACATCTGCTCTTTGCCGCACGCTGGTTGCCCGAATCACTTTCCCACCCCAAGGCCACCTGGCGGATCGGATTGATGCGCGATTTGTTCACGCTCATTGGGAGTAGTGGCCTTGCCATCGGCTTACGCGCCCGCGCCTTAACCGCCCTACTGCTCTCACGGGATCCTGGTATCCCCCAAATGTGCAAACGCTTCCTTCAACACGAAGACCCGGATGTCCGGCAAGTCGCCGCGTTAGGATTGGGCTTTTTGCAGGATACCAAAGCCATCAATGAGTTGGGCGAATTGTTATATGACTCTGATCTCAACGTACAACGTGCGGCGTGTTTGGCCCTGGTAGCCATTGGCAATCAAGCCGCGCTGGAAGCCGTCGCCACCGCCCTCCTTCACGGAGATGAAAACCAACAACGTGCGGCCTCGGAAGCCCTGGCAAACCACGTTGAAGAGGGGCACCCCGTCCTGAAAGAAGCGAGCACGTTTGAAGATTTACTGGCCCGCCGCGCGTCAATTTATGGCCTTGCACGTATTCAGGAAACCTGGGCACGCGAGGTCATCGATACCATCCGCGCCCAAGACAAAGAATGGATCGTCCGCAACGCCGCGGAAGAAGTTGCCAAACAATTAGACAAGGGATTGCCCTATATTCCCGGGCCATTGCCCCCCCTGCATGAGAATGGCTGGTTATTGTTATACGCCGCCCGGTTTGGGGAAGGC
Source organism: Anaerolineales bacterium (assembly GCA_013359445.1). Lineage (GTDB taxonomy): Bacteria > Chloroflexota > Anaerolineae > Anaerolineales > JABWBV01 > JABWBV01. The sequence goes on from JABWBV010000188.1 coordinate 9,396, forward strand.
ATTGGCCCCGGAAAAGATGCTGAGGAAATGCTTCAACGCGCGTTGGCAGGCGGAAACGATAGCGAACGGCTTGCGGCGATGCACCAGTTAAAGTACGCTTCGGCAGATACGGGCGATTCTGCCATCGCCACCTTGTACGGAACCTTTTTACAAGAACACGACGAAATTCAGGAAGCCGCATACCTGGCCCTCTGGTATCTCGCGCTGGCCGGACACAATCTTCCCTCCCCCATGAAATTTGGCATCGGAACCCACAACCGATAATCCCCTTTTACCCTTTTTTGGAGGCCCATTATGCCCATCAACGGTATCCCCCTCACCCTCGGTGTTGAAGAAGAATATCAGATTATCAACCCCGAAACGCGCGATTTGCACTCCTATGTCCAGGAATTTTTAGAGCGCGGACGGTTGATTTACCCAGATGAAGAATTGAAGCCAGAATTTATGCAAAGCCAGATCGAGGTCGGAAGTCGCGTCTGCCGCAACATCGGCGAAGTCCGCCACGAGCTTAAACGCCTCCGCCGGATGGTGGACCAAATCGCCCGCGATAACGGGATGCGGATTGCCGCCGCCAGTACCCATCCTTTCGCCCAATGGTCCGATCAGGACCTTTCCGCGGGCATTCGTTACAAACAATTGATCGACCAAATGAAGGATGTGGCCGCACAACTGCTCATTTTTGGGTTTCACATTCATATTGGGTTTGGGGATACCATAGATCGTGATTTACAGATCGAAATCATGAACCAGGTACGGTATTTTCTTCCCCACCTATTGGCGTTAAGCACCAGTTCCCCGTTTTGGCAGGGACGCCGCACCGGGCTAAAATCCTACCGGAGCGTGGTGTTCGAAATGATGCCTCGCACAGGGATTGCGCCCACCTTCAGTTCATTTAGCGAATACGAACAACTGGTCAGCCTGTTGGGGAAAGTCGGAGCCATTCGTAATCCCGACACCGGCAAAGCCGACGCCACCAAAATCTGGTGGGATGTGCGCCCCAACCCCAAATACAACACGATGGAAGTCCGCATCATGGACTTGTGTACACGCGTGGAAGAGGCCGTATGTGTGGCCGCGCTCCTGCAATCTATCGTCGGGTTCTTAATCAAACTCCGCATGAAGAACCAAAGCTGGCGCGTATTTCGGCGGTATCACATCATCGAAAACAAATGGCGGGCCATGCGGTATGGGATCGACGGCAAGCTGATCGATTTTGGGAAAGCCGAAGAAATCCCCATGGAATTTCTCGCCATTGAACTGATCGAAATCCTGGAAGAAACGGCCAAGGAATTGGGCTGTTGGGACGAAGTGCAGTACGTGGAAACCATTCTGCGCGAAGGCACCAGCGCCGACCGCCAACTTCGGATTTTTGACAAAGCCATCAATTCGGGCGTTTCTCACGAAGATGCCCTCAAAGCGGTTGTGGATCACGTCATCACGGAAACGATTGAGGGTGTGTAACCCTGTCCCCGCGTATAAGATTCATCACAAAAAAGCCGAGTTTTCCTTTTAGGAAAACTCGGCTTTTTTGTGAGGCTTACAACCTGGTATCCTTTATACAACACCGGACAAATTGGATTCGTCCCTTTCTCTTGTAAGGGTATAATTGCCATCAGTATGAGTACGATTCTCGAAACGTTGAGCAGTTACGTTCCCAACCTGATTTTGCGGCGCATTGTTAAGAATCCTGAACCTATCATTGCCCCAACTTATGAAAGCTTTCCGGCGGCAGTCTTATATGCGGATATCAAAGGCTTTACAGCGCTAACAGAACGGTTGGATGGGATTCCTCACGCCGAACAGGGGGCCGGAGCCGAGGCGGTCACGCACGCCATTAATGCCTATTTCGAGCGGTTTATTGACGTCCTGCACGCCCACGCCGGGGATATTGTTAAGTTTACGGGTGACGGGGTGCTGGCGGT
>JABWBV010000189.1 GCA_013359445.1 Anaerolineales bacterium
GGTAGCCCCAAATTTCCAGGTTCAGGCCGTCGTCGGGGGCGGTGGGGGGCTGAACGGCACTGCGGGTGAAGTCGGCGAAGGGGAGGGTGATCTCATGCCACCCGGTGAAGTTATCGGTGAAGGTGGCGGAGAAACGTTCGGAACTATCCTCCGCGCCGTAGACGCGGACGTAATCCACGAGCATCGTTTGGGGGAAGGTGGTGGTATCGTCGGGGTTGCCGGGCCACGCGCCGCCCACCGCCAGGTTGAGGATGATGAAGAACGAGTGGTTGTACACCCATTCCGCGCCGCCAGGGATTTCGTCCGGGGAGGCGGAGAAGAAGTTGACATCATCCACGTACCAGCGGATTTGATCGGTCGTCCATTCGATGGCGAAGGTGTGAAAGTCTTCGTAAACATTGGTGTCGAAATCATACGGCGCACCAACCCCTTGCCCGCCGGAGTAACCGGGGCCGTGAATGGTGCCGTGCGTGATCGTCGGTTCTTTCCCGATGTTTTCCATGATGTCGATCTCGCCCCCTTGCGGCCAGCCGACTTCATCGAGATTCGTGCCGAGCATCCAAAAGGCGGGCCAAATCCCCTGCCCTTGCGGGAGCTTGAGCCGGGCCTCGATGCGTCCGAAGGTGGGTTCCAGCCGCCCCCACGTGATCAGGCGGGAGGAGGTGTACTGGCAGGGGCCGTACCAACATTGCAGGGTGGGGTCATCCTGCGCGAGGGCGGAGATGACGAGGTTGCCTTCGCCGTCGGTGGTGGCGTTTTCGGCGGTGTAATATTCGAGTTCGCCGTTGCCCCAGCCGGTGAGGCCGTTGAGAAAACCGTCGCCGACTTCGGGTTTCCAGACGCCAGGGTCGGGGGGCGTGCCCGCGGGGTCGTCGAATTCGTCACTCCAGACGAGGGTCCAATCAGCGGGGGTCACATCGGCGGTGGTCGTTGTGCGGTTGTCGAACAGTTCGACGGTGATGTCCTGGCCGCTGTTGGTGCCGTAGAACCAAAAACTCAACGCATTTTGGTTCGTCCAATGTTGGGGGTCGCCGAACAGACGGGTGACGGTGCCTGCGCCGGTCGCGGTCACTTCGAGGATGTTTTCCGTGTCCACCTGTCCGGGTTGGGCCATGTCCGCGTCCGGGGCGAGGGGCAGGGTGGTGAGGGTGAGGTCGGTGGCGAGGAACGGGGGGAATTCGTTGAAGTCGGCCAACATGCCGGGGTCGAGGTCTTCATCATCGCGGATGGTGAGGATGGCGCGGGATTGGGGGTTGAGGACAGCGCCGTCCGGGTTGGTGAGGACGATGACGGTTTTTTCCAACCCTTCGGCGAGGGTGTCGTTGACGGATTCGATTTGAAAGCTCGCGGCGGTTTCGCCGGGGGCAAAGGTGATGGTGGTTTCGGGGAGGGTGAAATCGAGATTGGGTGCGGCGTTCCCTTCGAGGGTGATAAATTGCACGGTGACGGGGGCCGCGGCGGGTTTGTTGAGGAGGAGGTTGATCGTGGTCGTGCCGCCTTCCCGCATCAGGTAATCGGTTTTGACAAAGGAGATGTCCACGGGGCGTTCGGGGGCGACGCCGTACAGCATCACCTGATCGACGTAATTGGACTGCGTGCCCATCTCGACCGCGCCGACGCCCCCAATCGCGTACCCGTGAATGGCGGTGAAGGTGAACCCGTCATTCGGGGCACCGTTGCCGATGTCTTTGCGGACGAAGGAGTCGAAGGGGATTTCAAAGAATTTCCAGCCGGAGAAGTCGTCGGGGATGGGGAACGTCCAGCGTTCGGCATCGTCGCCGGTGGAGCCTTCGCCGCGGTTGTCGAGGATGTCCATGAACAGGGTGCCGCCGGTGTTGTTGCCGTACAGCCAGAAAGAGATGCCCGCGTACGGACTCCAATCTTGCGTGAGCCACTGGTCGAGCGTGGCGCTGGCGAACGCGTGGGTGAATCCGCCCCAACCCCCGGCTTTGATCGTGGTGTCGAGCTTGAGCACAGTGGTTGGCCCGGTCTGTTCGGGGAGGGCGAGCGGGTCGCCTTCGTTGACCACCACGGTGGAGACAGAGGCCGGACTGCCATCGCTCCAGGTGACATAGCCAATGGAGGCGAAGTCGGCCTGTCCGGCGGCGAGGTCGGTGGTTTCGAAGTCGTCTACGAGGGGGAGGCCTGCGGACGGTTGGGGTTCGGTGACTTCTTCAGGGGCGGCGGTGGGCGCGGGTTCGGTGGGGGCGAGGGTGGGGATGTCCGTGGGGGATTGCGTGGTGGGCGCAGTAGTGGAAACTGCGGTGGGGGTAGGGGGAGTGGATTGGCAAGCTGTCATCCAAAAAGCGATGACAAGTACAAGCAGGGAAATGGGGATGGGTAACTTGTGATGTCGCACGTTTTTGTCCTTAATGAGGAGATAGCAGAAAGTATAATACAGGAATTCTTTATATCCCTTTGACCTCCCGTGCAAGCGCATGGATGTCGGGGCGAGACGGGCGGGAGATTGGTCTCTTTTGCAAATGGGAACCCCTTCCCGCCCATCTCGCCCCAACCACTGCATATGACAAATTCTCAACCCAACAACCCCCTACACGGCATCACGCTGAAAATGATCTTGGAAGACCTCGTCGCGCAGGTCGGCTGGGAGGAGATGGGTCGCCAGATCAACATCCGGTGCTTTACCCACGACCCCAGCATACCGTCTAGCCTGAAGTTTCTCCGCCGCACGCCCTGGGCGCGGGAGAAGGTGGAGGCGTTGTATTTAGAAAAGATTGTGAGGAGAAAATAATGCCAAAAGCGAAAAGTCCCCGAATTGTCGAACTCGAACAGCTCCCCATTGAGCTGGCAAAACTACTCAAATATGAAGGTCTCGTCGCCACGGGCGGCGAGGCGAAACTGCTCATCACCGAAGGCCATGTGCGGGTCAACGGCGAGAAGGAAACGCGCCGTGGCAGGAAGATAAATGCCGGGGATGTGGTGAGTTTAGGAAACGAGCATTTGAAAATTGTCCAAAAAGACGCCTCGAAAGGAGTATGATGAAAAACAAAGTTTGTCTGGTGACCGGCGCAACGGCTGGTATTGGTGAAGTGACTGCGTTTAAGCTTGCCCAGATGGGAGCCACGGTTGTTGGCGTGGGACGTAACCCCGCGAAATGCGCCGCGACCGAGTCGCGGATCCGCGCGGAAACCGAGAATCCCAACGTGGAATTTCTGGTGGCCGATTTGTCTTCTCAGGCCCAAATCCGTGCGCTGGACGCCTCTTTCCGCCAAAAATATCACCGGCTCGATGTGTTGGTCAATAACGCGGGGGCGTTTAATTTTGCGCGGGAAGTCAGTGTCGATGGTATTGAAATGACTTTTGCGCTTAATCATTTGGGTTATTTTCTGTTAACTCATCTTTTGTTGGATGTGCTCAAAGCGTCTGCCCCCGCGCGTATCGTGAGTGTTTCGTCCTCGGCGCATTACAACGGTAAGCTGGATTTGGATGATCTGGAAATGCAGAAAAATTTTCAGGGGTGGCCCGCTTATGCCAATTCTAAACTCGCCAACGTTTTGTTTACTTATGAATTGGCGCGCCGTTTGGAGGGGACCGGCGTCACGGCGACGGTGTTGCACCCCGGGTGGGTCGCGACAGAGTTTGCTTACAATAATCTGCGCGGATGGTTGGGGCTTTTCAGACCTTTTTATCGGTTATTCCAGAAAATGACGGCGATCACCCCCGAGCAAGGGGCGGATACCATCGTTTACCTGGCAACTTCCCCCGAAGTGGAAGGGGTAACGGGCAAATTTTTTGTTGAACGCCAGGAAAAACGCTCGTTGGCGGTTTCGTATGATGAAGGGGTGGCGAAAAAATTATGGGAGATTAGTGAAAGGATGGTACGCTAAAAAAAAAACAGCCCTCCACAGAGGGCTGTTTTTTTTTAGGGGGCGCTTACCATCCCCGTCCAAAGCGTTGTTCTTTCCAAATATTTGCTTCGTTGTGGTAGCCCGCTTGCTCCCAAAAGCCAGGGCGGTCATTGGCAGAAAATTGCAAGCTACGAATCCATTTGGCCCCTTTCCAAAGATAGGGGTCTTTCAGGTCTTTGCGGTCGGGGATGGCACCAATCACGCCGCGCAGGGGGTAGCCATGATCGGGCGCAAGCGGTTCCCCGTCAAAGTGGGTGGCGAGGAGAAAGTTGGGCTGAAGAACGACCTCGATGGGCAGGTTGGTGGTGTACCCATATTCCGCGTGTTCAACCACATATTGGGCGGTCGGTTTCAGTTTGATAAACCCCTCGTCTAGGAGGGTTTTGATCGAAACGCCTTCCCATTCCGTGTCAAATTTGCTCCAGCGGGTGACACAATGCAAGTCCATCATTACTTTGGTGCGAGGAAGTTGGTTAAACTCATCCCAAGTCCAGCGGACATCATTTTCGACTTCACCCCATATACGAAAATCCCAGGTCGCTGGGTCAAAACGGGGAACAGGCCCGTAGTGGAGGACGGGAAATTTTTGAGTCAGAGATTGTCCGGGGGGCAGACGGCCTTCTAGGCGTACATTATCTTCTTGCTCGCGGCGGTTGAATATATTCTTAAACATCACTGGACCTCCAAGGCATAATACAGGTTTTCATTATAACGCTTGTTGATACTTTATCAGAAATTTCTTACAAAACCTTGAACGCATCCGCTCAAAAAACTGGGGGAAATTTCCGAAGTTTGAATGAGCACGGTGTTCTATCGGAAGCGTAGACCTGTGGTTTGTGAGGTAATGGTACTAACACCTCTTGAGTAAGGGGCCATTAAAAGTAAAATAAAGAAGATATTGTATCTTCTCCCCCTGATGGGGAAAAATCTGAAAAAGGATGGTTGGTATGCGTGTTTTATTGACTGGACATCATGGATATGTAGGCAGTGTGATGGCCCCGATGTTGCTCGAGGCCGGACATGAAGTGGTCGGGATCGATACTTTTTTGTATGAAGGGTCTACTTTTGGCCCGGAAGTGGTGACCCCTGGCCTGACGGAAATTCGCAAAGACATTCGGGATGTTGACCCCGCCGATTTGGAAGGGGTGGAGGCCATTATTCACCTTGCGGCGTTGTCGAATGATCCGCTCAGCGATCTTAATCCCGCGTTGACATATGAAATCAATCACCAGGCGTCCGTTAAACTGGCGACCCTGGCAAAAGCCCGGGGAATTGAACGGTTTATCTTCGCCTCCTCTTGCAGTAATTATGGCGCGGCGGGGGATGCCTTTATGGACGAGACTTCGGAGGTCAACCCGATCACCGCGTATGGGAAATCTAAAGTTTTGGTGGAACAAGAAGTGGCAAAATTGGCGGATGATCGCTTCAGCCCGACGTTTATGCGAAGTGCGACGGCGTATGGCGCTTCGCCCCGGTTGCGGTTTGATATCGTGGTGAATAATTTGACCGCGTGGGCGTTTACAACCGGGCGCGTATTGCTGAAAAGTGATGGGATGCCCTGGCGTCCGTTGGTCCACGTGGAAGATATGGGGCGGGGTTTCCTCGCGGTCCTCCACGCCCCGCGCGAGGTGGTTCACAATCAAGCGTTCAACGTGGGGCAAACGAAAGAGAATTACCGGATTCGCGAACTGGCGGAAATCGTCGCGGAAGTGGTTCCCGGGAGTCAAGTGGAATTTGCCGCGGACGCCAGTCCCGATCAGCGGAATTATCGGGTAGATTGTAGTAAGATTGCCCAGGCCCTGCCAGAATTTCAGCCCCAATGGGATGTTCGTAAGGGTGCCCAACAATTATACGAAGCATATCAGCGTGTAGAAATTGATGTGAATGATTTTGAAGGGCCTCGTTACCGGCGCATTTCCCGGCTCAAACACTTGCTTGAGACCGGAAAATTGGATACCCATTTACGCTGGCAATAAATCTCCCCATGTAACGCCTCAGCCAGAAATTAGCCCGAAAAAAGGGTGAAATGCGGATGAACATCCGCATTTCACCCTTTTTTTTGGGGATGTTTCCTCTCCAGACCTGAGCCGTTCCTTTTGTTGTTTGACTTTGGCACATATGAAAACGGGCAACACAAACTGTGTTGCCCGTTTGCCTCAGGTCAGTCTATAAGCCGCATTCTGTGCGCGAACGCATCTTGGGATGGCATCCGCCGGAGATCATCTCTCTAGGGCACGCTTCTCAACGTACCTCGTGCGGCCTACCCGGAACTCAAATGGGACGAGCCGCCCCTTATTCCTGCTTGGCCTTGCTCCAAATGGGGGTTACCTGGCCGCAGATGTTGCCACCTGCGCCGGTGGTCTCTTACACCACCTTTTCACTATGACCGTCAATACGGCTACTTATTTCTGTGGCCCTGTCCGGCAAGTTACCTCGCCCCGGGAGTTACCCGACATCTTGCTCTATGGAGTGCGGACTTTCCTCGACAGTTTCCTGCCGCGATCTCCCGACCAACCTGAGGCATCTCCATCTTACTATTGCATATTCTCCTCGTCAAATGGAAATTGTATTTGCTCAGGTATAATGAGGATACTCCCCGAAAAAGGGGTGACAGGGGCGGATAACTTGCTCACTAAACTTGAGCCATTACAATTTATGATGGATTTCGCCGGTTTTCTTGACCGGATGGGTAGGAATAGATATAATCGTCATTTGCCTACTTGACGGAGGGTCAAGGGGTATTCTCGTTTAAGTCCTCAGATTGATGGAGAAACATAATGGCAAATTTGTTGCCCACAAAGTCTTATTCCCGCATTTCCGTCGCACTTCCTTTACCGAATTTGATTAAAGTTCAGCTTGAATCGTTTGAACGCCTAAAGAGAGAAGGGTTAGGCGACCTGTTTCACGAAATTTCGCCCATCGAATCCTATAACAAAGGGATGAAACTCTATTTTCCCAGTCGTGACCCCATTTCCGAACAATGGGGTTTGACCTATTGGTTTGGGGAGCCTAAAAATACCGTCGAAGAATGTGTTGAACGGGATTTGACATTTGCCAGTCCCCTGTATGTTTCGGTGTTACTTGCAGGGCCGGAAGTTCCCGAACCGATCAAACAAGATATTTTCTTGGGGGATTTTCCGGAAATGACGGAAAAAGGCACATTCATTATTAATGGAACGGAGCGGGTAGTTGTTTCTCAGCTGATCCGTTCCCCGGGCGTTTACTTTGAAGCGCCTTTGGATCGTGCCACCGCCCGCCCCCTGGCGACCGCCAAACTGATCCCCGATCGCGGAGCCTGGATGGAGTTTGAAACCCGCAAAACGGATTACTTAACCCTAAAATTCAATCGTAAACGCACCATTCCCGTGACGATTTTCTTGCGCGCGTTTGCCGCCGTCGAAGACGGTCTGGCTGACTCGCCCCTCAAAGATGGCTCGGATGAGGAAATTCTGAGCCTTTTTGAAGATGTAGATAACAACCCGGATCGGATGTTTATCGCCTCCACCCTTCGACAGGAACCAGACTGGGATACTTCTGGCGGGTTGACGGTGTCCCAAGCGGCCCTGATCGAATTCTTCAAGCGGATGCGCCCTGGTGATCCGGCTACTCTCGACAATGCGCGCGAATTTTTGCGCGAACAACTCTTTGATCAACGCCATTACGATCTCGAACGGGTTGGGCGCTACAAACTCGATCAAAAACTAGATTTGCGGGATACCGTTCCTCTTGCCCATCGGACAGTCACAAAGTGGGACATCATTCGCCTGTTGCGTCGGATGATCAATATCAACAATGGCGTTGAACCTGCCGATGATGTGGATCACCTTGGCAATCGCCGCGTAAAAACCGTTGGTGAACTCGTCCAAAACAAACTTCGGATTGGCCTTCGCCGGATGGAGCGTGTGATTAAAGAACGTATGTCGATTCGTGATCAGGAACAAATTTCTCCCATCACCCTGATCAACATTCGCCCGGTAGTGGCGGCCCTACGTGAATTTTACGGGTCCAGCCAATTATCTCAATTCATGGATCAGACGAATCCGCTCGCGGAACTGCGCCACAAGCGTACGCTTTCCGCCCTCGGCCCCGGCGGTTTGCGCCGAGAACGTGCAGGGTTCGATGTCCGGGACGTTCACCACTCTCACTATGGACGCATTTGCCCGATTGAAACCCCTGAAGGCCCGAACATCGGTCTGATCGGACGGTTGGCTTCGTTTGCCCAGGTGAATGAATATGGGTTCATCGAAACCCCTTACCGGCGAGTTTTCCGCAGCCTTTATTCCGATGATCCTCGTTTAGTGGGACGTGCCTTACGCGAGGATATGGTCGATGCCAATACAGGGGAGACAATTGCCAAACAAGGAGATCGGGTGACGGAGGAGATGGTTGCTTCCTTGTCTCAATTGACGCGTCGCCAGGTTTTGATCAAACCCTTTATCTCACGCGATATTGAATATCTCTCCGCGGATGCTGAAGATCGGTTTTATATCGCTCAGGCCAACACACGTCTGACGCCAGAATTTGAATTCCTGAGCAATCGGATTTCCTCTCGTTATCATTCCGGGTTTATGTTCACCAGTCCAGAAAATATTGACTATATGGATGTTGCCCCTCATCAGGTCGTCGGTATCAGCGCCTCGCTCATTCCTTTCCTGGAACATGATGATGCCAACCGGGCTTTGATGGGTTCGAACATGCAGGCTCAGGCTGTTCCTCTGATTATTCCTGATATCCCCCTGGTTTCTACCGGAATGGAATATTTTGCCGCCCTGGATTCTGGTCAGGTTCTCATCGCTGAAGCAGATGGGGAAGTCGTTGCAGTGATGGGTGCTCGTATCGTTATTCGTGAGGAAAGCGGTCAGGAACGATCTTACTTTTTGAGAAAGTACCAACGTTCTAATCAGAGTACCTGTATTGATCAACGTCCGGCTGTCTATAAAGGCCAACGCGTCAAAAAAGGTGATATCGTTGCAGATTCCTCTTCGACCGATAGCGGTGAATTAGCGTTAGGCCAAAATGTCGTTGTTGCTTTTCTATCCTGGGAAGGTGGAAATTTTGAAGACGCCATTTTGGTTTCCGAGCATATGGTTCAAGATGATCGGTTTACCTCAGTTCATATTGAAAAATATGAAATCGAAGCTCGCGATACCCGTTTAGGCCCTGAAGAGATTACAAGGGATATTCCCAATGTTGGCGAAGATGCCATCAAAGACCTTGATGAAATGGGGATTATTCGTATCGGAGCTGAGGTAGGACCGAGTGATATTTTGGTCGGAAAAATTACACCAAAAGGTGAAAAGGAATTAACCCCGGAAGAACGTTTATTGCGGGCTATTTTTGGCGAGAAATCACGGGATGTAAAAGATACGTCTTTAAAAATGCCTCATGGAGAGCGTGGCAAAGTTGTGGATGTTCAGGTCTTTACCCGAGATGACAATAGTGATTTGTCTGCCGGGGTAGATATGATGGTTCGTGTGCATGTGGCCCAGCGCCGAAAGGCAACGGCTGGCGATAAAATGGCTGGACGACATGGGAACAAAGGGGTTATCTCCAAGGTGGTTTCTATCGAAGATATGCCTTTCTTGGAAGATGGGACACCTGTCGATATCATCTTGAATCCCTTAGGTGTTCCCGGGCGTATGAACATCGGTCAGGTTTTGGAAACGCACCTGGGGTGGGCGGCCAAACAACTCGGTTTTAGAGCGATCAACCCTGTGTTTGATGGTGCAAATGAGGAAGAGATTGAAGCCGAACTTGCTCGAGCCTGGTTGATAGATCGAGCCTGGAATGCGGTGGCAGACATTTCCTGGAAGTGGATCAAAGAATTTCATTATGAAACGGCTTCCTTGAAGGATGATGATGAAGTCCGGAATTTATATTTGGAAGAATGGTTAGGGAACAAGGGGTATGATATCTCCAATCTGGTTTCTGATAAAGTTTATGCCCGCCGCTCTGTTTTACGTGAGTGGCTTCGCGAGAATGGGTACGATCCTGATACAATGCTTTCTTTTGAGAGCCTGGAAAAGTTCACCTCGGAAGAACGAAAAACCCGAGATGAACATGCTATTGTTGCCTGTCTTAGCCTATGGTTGGAAGATATAGGGTATGAGGTTGAGGATCGTAGCCTGGATAAACTTCGTGTACAAGCCAACGAAGCTATGCTGGAAACAAATACGCCCTTACCTGCCCTGGGCAAACAAGTGTTGCGCGATGGTAAGACGGGTGTACCCTATGATCAACCGGTAACAGTTGGGGTCATGACGATGCTAAAACTGCACCACCTTGTGGAGGATAAAGTCCATGCTCGTTCTACTGGGCCATATAGCCTGGTCACCCAACAGCCTTTGGGCGGTAAAGCCCAGTTTGGTGGACAGCGGTTTGGCGAAATGGAAGTGTGGGCCTTGGAAGCCTATGGGGCCGCCTATACACTGCAGGAAATGCTCACCGTGAAATCGGATGATGTTCAAGGGCGTGTAAAGACGTATGAGGCCATTGTCAAAGGTGAAGCAATTGAAGAGCCAGGGATTCCCGCTTCGTTCCGCGTTTTAGTGAAAGAACTGCAAAGCCTGGGCTTGGCGGTAGAGGCAGTTACGGAAACCGGGATTGTTCGCTTTGGTAAAGAAGAAGATCGAACGCGCCCACCCAAGTTAGGAACTGGGTTGTTGGAACTGGGTCACAATTATTGATAGCTTGTAATGAAAATAAACGAGAATTGGATGAGGTTTAACCTTGACTCTCAATCCTCGCGGCGGTAGAATTGCCGTCCGTTGTGAACTCAAGAGCTTGTGTGTGATTTTGTTCACAAACATTTGGTAAGCTAGATTGAGGCCATCAAAGTAAATGATGGCCTCAATTAATGAATAAAAGTTGAAAAGAATTTTGGTGTAACTGGAGATAACAGTGCCTACAATTAATCAATTGGTCCGTAAAGGCCGCACACAGAAAAAGGTGAAAAGTAAAGCTCCGGCGTTGCAATATATCTTTAACTCAAAGAAACAGCGCCGTATTCGTCAGGACAAAGGGGCGCCTCAAAAACGTGGGGTTTGTACTGTTGTCCGCACCATGACGCCGAAGAAACCAAACTCCGCATTGCGGAAAATTGCTCGTGTGCGTTTAACCAATCTGATTGAAGTAACTGCTTATATTCCTGGAGAAGGGCATACCCTTCAGGAGCACTCGGTAGTTATGGTGCGCGGTGGCCGTGTGAAAGACTTGCCTGGTGTGCGCTATCATATTGTACGTGGTAGCCTCGACACCACAGGTGTCAATAATCGTAAACAGGCTCGTTCCAAGTACGGCACCAAACGGCCTAAGTAAATCTCAAAGTAAATCGCCGGTGGATGATTACCGGCGATTATTATGCTCAAGCGAAGGTTTAATTTGTTGCCTTTGCCCTAGATGGAGAAATTGGATGACTCGTCGAAACCGACCAGAAAG
>JABWBV010000190.1 GCA_013359445.1 Anaerolineales bacterium
CTTGGTTTCACAAGCGCATCCTGAAAATAAAGATGTGTCAGAAATCGCAAATGAGGCGGAATTGTTAGAGTTGGAAGAAGTGATGCAAGTGGAGGCCCCGGATAAAAAACTCTACGCCTTTCGACATCATACCACTCATGAAGTTGCATACGACACCCTTCTGTACACCCAACGGCAACAACTCCACCAAGCTGTTGCTGAAGCATTGGCCGAATTTCAGCCGGATGCAACCACACAAATCGCCTACCACGCGTTTGCCGGAGAAATATGGGGACTTTCCTTACGCTATAACTTGACCGCCGGGACCCAGGCCAAACAACTTCATGCCACCCAACAAAGTATCGATTTTTTCCAGAAAGCCCTGAAAAGCGCCAGCCAATTGCCTGAAACGGAAACTGTAATAGATCGCCAACATATTCACTTATCTTTGGGCGAGTTGTATGTAACCACCGGGCATTATGACGAGGTGGGCGAACATTTGAAGACCGCCCTATTCCTTGCACGTTTGCTAGGGGATCAGGAAGCAGAAGCGCAGAGTTGTCGGTGGTATGCCCGTTCCCACGAGCAAAAAGGGGAATATGCCCAGGCCATTACCTGGGTAGACCGCGGGTTCATGGCCTTGGATGGGGCGAAATCCACCGAAGAGGCGGAACTGTCCCTGCTTTCCGGACTGATCTATGTTCGGCAGGGAAACTTCACCAAAGCGATTGAGTTGTGTGAACGCAGTTTGCAAGTTGGCGAAGTTTTGAACGATATCGCGATTCGGGCGCGGACGTTTAACCTGTTGGGCATCATCGATTTGCGGAGTAGTAGTGGCTCGGCCATCGAACGCTTCCAGGAGTCGTTGCGCCAATACGAACAAATCGGAAATGTGTACGGGCAAGCGACCTCGCATAACCTGATTGCCAATGGCTATTTTGCCAAAGGGGAACTTTCCCTGGCCGATTTGCACTACCGGCAATCGTTAAATTTGTTTACCCAGATCGGGCATGTGTACAATCAGGTATTGGTCAACAATAACTTGGGCGGCATTGCATTGAAACAAGGGCGGTTGCCTGCCGCTTTAGGGTATTATCAGCGTGCGGTGCGCCAACTGGATCAAATTCACGGATCGTTATGGGTATTTGGCGCATTGCACTTAAATATTGGCAACACCTTAATCCACCAGGAAGACCTCCCTCCCGCCTTAAAAGAGCTCGAACTTGCCCGGTCTTTATTTGAGCAGGCACAGGTACGTGATTTATTGCCAGAGCTATATGGGTTGTTTGCCGAATTGTACTGGCGGCAAAACGAGCTCGATCAGGCGGAAAATTATGGCGTCCAGGCCCTCGAACTGGCGCGGGAACTCAGCATGTCTCGTGAGGAAGGCCACAACCTCCGTATCATGGGCGAGATTGCCCAAGCAAAACAGCAATACGAACAAGCCAAAGCCTATTTTGATCAAAGTTACAAACTCCTCTCCGAAGCCGGGGACGAATACGAATGTGCCAAAACTCAGCTATCCCTGGCCGAATACTTTGTGGCACTTCATCAGAAGGAAGAAGCCCAAAAAGCCATACAAACCTGTGAAACCGTTTTTGAACGCCTGGAAGCACAGTTAGACCTTCAAAAAACCCAGTTTATAAAGAAAAATCTTGACGATATGTGAAAAATTCTTGTACCGCGTGTGACCTACCTCACATCCTAACGCATGTTATTCCATTAAAATTGTCGTTTATCAGGTACCACACGTGACACATCCCTTCCATGCTCCACAAGCCATCCAATTTGCCATAAATCTGTTGAAAGGTGGCCTTTCACCCCAATTAGCCTACCACAACCTCTGGCACACAACCCATGAAGTCTTACCAGGAAGCGCGCTCTTTGCCCATCATTCCGACATCTCAGAAGTAGATCAACACCTGCTCTCCGTCGCCGCCGCCTTTCACGACGTAGGGTTCACCCAATCCTATGCCAATCACGAAATCGTCGGGATCAGAATTGCCGTCCGGGTTTTGCCAGATTTTGGCTTCACGGGCGCACATATTGACCGGATCAAGGGCATGATCCTCGCCACCCGCATCCCACAATCCCCACAAAACCTCCTCGAAGAAATCCTTGCCGACGCCGACCTGGACGTCCTGGGCCGCGCGGATTTCCTCGCCCGTAACGATGCCCTCCGCCAAGAATGGACTAACTACGGTCGGGCAACCTCGCCGGTGCAGTGGTACGAAAGCCAGGTAAACTTTTTACGCAACCATACTTACTTCACCCCTGTCGCGCGCCGGTTGCGCGATGAGCAAAAAAAAGAGAACCTTGCCGCGCTGGAAGATATCCTCCAATCCGTAAAAATCGGAACTTCCCCAACCTCATTGGACCCCTCATCCCCCTCGTGATAACCCACCTCCCCACGGGCGTAAAAAGGGCACCTCTGCCCGTCAGCAAACCCCCGCGCCATACCACTTCCCCCACAAGCCCTTCAATCGCATAGACCCGATCAGACATCTCCCCACGCGGATGGCACTGGCTTTCTAGGGGAAGCCGCCAGTTCCGTGATGGGAAAAGAGGCCCGTTCAACGCGTCGCATCGGCGCATGGCATCAGAATGGGTTGTTCGGCTTGGTGGGTTTTCTTGTGGGGAAACATGTGAGATACTGACCCGGTGGGAATTCCTGATCCTTTTGAGTAGGAACACCCTCTACCAATAAAAACGTAATGACTTAGCCAGTCATCTCTCTAAGCCTTTTACGTGAACGATATTAAGCGGGAGAATTTTCTCCGTTTTACAGGCTGTTCCTATGGACTCTGCTCGTAAACTAACCAAATACTTAAGCCCCTACTGGCTATCGGCCACCTTGGCGCCATTGCTCATGCTCTTGGAAGTGGTCATGGATTTGATGCAACCACGCCTGATCCAACGGATCGTAGACGAAGGGATTGCCCAACGGGAGATGACCCTCGTCATCCAAACAGGGCTTCTCATGGTGGGCCTTGCTTTCGTAGGGGCGATTGGTGGGGTGGGATGTACGGTTTTTTCAGTTTTGGCCTCACAAGGGTTTGGCACCGACCTGCGCCACGATTTGTATCGAAAGGTGCAAACCCTCTCCTTCGGTAATCTCGATGAACTAGAAACGGGTCAAATCATCACCCGCCTCACCAACGACGTGACTCAGGTGCAAGAAATGGTAGCAATGATGTTGCGGATCATGGTGCGTTCCCCCTTGATGATGATCGGAAGCCTGATCATGGCAATTTTGACCAGTCCGCGCCTGGCCCTGATGTTCCTGGCACTGATCCCGCTTGTTGCTCTGATTCTCGCCTGGGTCATCCGCAAGGCTTATCCCATGTTCGGGGCGGTCCAAAGTCGGCTGGATGACCTTAACACGGTCATCCAGGAAAACCTGGCGGGGGTGCGGGTGGTAAAAGCGTTTGTCCGCGCCCAGCACGAAATCCAACGCTTTGCACGGGTAAACAATTCCCTCATGGAGCACACCACCCGCGCGGCGCGGGCGGTTGCCGTTACCTTCCCCGCCATGATGTTAGTTGTCAATCTGGGCATCGCCGGAACGATCTGGTTCGGGGGCCTTCAGATAACCGTTGGCGACTTGCAACCCGGACAACTGATCGCATTTGTCAATTATCTGATGCGTGCATTGATGTCCCTGTTATTCGTCAGCATGTTGATGATGCGATTAGCCCGCGCCCAGGCTTCCGCGGTACGGATCGAAGAAGTGATGGGCGCTGTTCCAAAAATCACCCCGCCCTCCTCTGGGCGCGAGTTTATCCCGCAAGGAAAGGTGGCTTTTGACAATGTCTCCTTTAGTTACAACCCAGACGGGCGTGATCCTGTCCTCAAAAATGTTTCTTTTCATGCGGAACCCGGCCAAACGGTCGCGATTCTAGGGGCAACCGGGGCGGGCAAATCCAGCCTGATCCACCTCATTCCGCGTTTTTACGATGCCACCGACGGGCGCGTGACCCTCGACGGGGTGGATGTCCGTCAGATGGAAGAGGCGGTGTTACGCCGCAATATTGGGGTTGCGATGCAAGAGGCCGTTTTGTTTAGCGGGACCATTCGCGATAACATCCGTTTTGGTTGTCCTACCGCGTCGGATGCAGAAGTGATCGCCGCGGCCCAGGCCGCGCAAGCGCACGATTTTATTGTAGGTTTCCCCGAGGGCTATGAAACCCGATTGGGCCAGCGTGGCGTCAACCTGTCCGGTGGGCAAAAACAACGTCTTGCCATTGCCCGCGCGTTGCTTCCCCACCCAAAAGTGCTGATCCTGGACGATAGTACCAGCGCAGTGGATGTGGAAACGGAAAGCCGCATCGAGGCCGCCTTAGAAACCTGGGGGCAAGCCAACCGGGATGACCTGCCCCGAAGCACCCGCATCGTTGTGGCGCAACGGATCAGCACGGTGCTGAAGGCGGATAAAATCATCGTGCTGGAGGAAGGGCGGGTGGTCGCGCAGGGGACCCACCGCGAACTATTACAAACCAGCTCGATCTATCGGGAAATTTACCAATCTCAATTGGGGGATGGAGGTCTTGATGGCCTCTAAACCTTCTGCTTCGCCCGCCCAAGCCCCCGATATCCGACCGGGTGGTGGCCCAGCCGGGTTTTTGATGCGCCCGCAAGAACGCGCAAAAAATCGACGGGGAACATTGCGCCGCTTGTGGGGGTACCTCCGCCAGCAGGGGAGGACGCTGGGGTGGGTTACATTTTTGGTGGCAGTTTCTGCGGTGTTGGATTTGCTGGGGCCGTATTTGATGGGGTTGGCAATCGATAGGTTTATCGTGCAAAATGATCGGGAAGGGCTTTTGCGTGTAGTCACCGCGATGGTGGTAGTGTATGGGTTGGCCTCGGGGGTGGCGTACGCGCAGGTATATCTGATGGCCGCGGTGGCGCAACGCACGGTCCGGGATATTCGCGCCGATTTATTCTCTCGTTTGCAAGATTTGCCTTTGCGTTATTTCGATCAACATACCCATGGCGAGTTGATGAGCCGCCTCGCAAACGATGTGGAGAACATCAGCAATACGCTGAATGAGAGTGTCACCCAGTTGATTTCGAGTGTTTTGAATATAGTGGGGGTGGCGGTTGTGATGTTCCTGATCAATGTACGGTTGGCGCTTGTCAGTTTGGTGACTTTGCCTTTGATGATGTTTATCAGTCAATGGGTAGCCAAACGCACGCGGCGTGGGTTTCGCGAACAACAAACCCACCTCGGCGCGCTCAATGGCCTGATTGAGGAAACCGTGACTGGTCAGCGCGTGGTGAAAGCCTATGGGCGCGAGCCAACCGTCCTGGCTGAGTTTTCGCAGACCAATGCCAAACTTCGCCGCGCCTCTACGCGGGCGCAAATTTTTGCGGGGGTGTTGGGGCCGCTGTCAAATTTCGTCAATAACGTAGGTTTTGCCATTGTGGCCGGAACTGGCGGGTGGATGGCGGTGCAGGGCTTGGCGACCGTGGGGACAATTGCCAGTTTTGTCAGTTATGCACGCCAGTTTGCAATGCCGTTAAACCAGATTGCAAGTTTGTACAGTGCCATTCAATCGGCGCTGGCCGGGGCCGAACGGGTGTTTGAGGTGATCGATGAACCGTCCGAGAGGGGGGACGAAGCCAAAGCGCTCCCGTTGAAACGTGTGGAAGGGAAAGTGGTTTTTGAAACAGTGAGTTTTGGATACGAAAAAGGCATGCCCGTTCTCAAAAATGTTCATCTGCACGCCAAACGTGGCGATACGATTGCGCTGGTGGGACCGACCGGGGCGGGAAAAACCACCATCGTTAACCTGCTCACGCGTTTTTATGATGTAGATGCGGGCCAGATTACGTTGGATGGGCAGGATATTCGACGGCTCCGTAAGGACGATTTGCGCCTCGCGCTGGGGATCGTGTTGCAAGATACCTTTCTCTTTGCGGAAACCGTGATGGAAAATATTCGTTATGGCCGTTTGGATGCAACCGATGAGGACGTGATCGCCGCCGCCCGCCTGGCCAACGCTGACCAATTCGTGCGCCGCCTGCCGCAAGGATACCAAACGCCTCTGTCCGAGCGGGGGAACAATCTCAGTCAGGGCCAGCGCCAACTTTTGGCGATTGCGCGGGCAATCCTTGCCAACCCCAGTATTCTGATCTTGGATGAAGCCACCAGTAGTGTGGACACGCGCACGGAAAAACATATCCAGGAGGCGATGCTTCGGCTGATGGCTGGGCGTACCAGTTTTGTGATCGCACATCGGCTCAGTACGATTCGAGATGCCGATGCGATTTTGGTTCTCCATCAGGGTGAAATTGTCGAACGGGGGACCCATCAGGCATTATTGGCGGCGAATGGTTTTTATCGGCATCTGTACGTCAGTCAATTTAAAGGGCAGGAAACATCTCCCAGATAATTTCCCACCACTACAAACATGATTTTCAGATTTGACGGACGACTAGAAACGGGATAGCCAGGTCTGTTTGCGAGGGATTGAAAAATTGCACACGTTTTCCTCTTGACGCATATTTAACAGTTCGATAAAATGTTATCGATAACGGAAACGATAACGATGATCTTGAAACCCAGTCGAACCACGATTAAAGAAGTTGCCGCCGCCGCAGGGGTCTCGACGATGACGGTCTCCCGTGTGTTGAACGAACGCCCGGATGTTTCTATTGAAACCCGGAAACGGGTAAAAAAGATCATTGAGGAATTGGAATATCAACCGAGTGCCCTGGCGCGAAGTTTGATTCAACAGCGCAGTTATACCTTAGGCGTGGTTACGGCGGGCCTTAAGCATATTGGTCCTTCTCGCACTTTAAATGGGATTACCCAAATGGCCGAGGAAGCGGGTTATTCTTTACTTCTCAAAGAATTGCCTCACTATCACACCAATCAAACGGCCCCCATTTTGCAAGAGCTTCTTTCTCGGCATGTCGATGGGATAATTTGGGCGGTGCCGGAGATTGGGGATAACCATGATTGGGTGAATGAACTGGCGCTTCCTTTGGAAATTCCTATCGTTTTCCTCACGATGGAAACTCGTGAACGCCTGACCATTGTTTCGGTCGATAACTATCAAGGGGGGCGCTTGGTGATGGAGCATCTATTGGCGCAGGGCTACCAGCAGATCGGTCATGTGGCGGGGCCTTTGGATTGGTGGGAAGCCCGGCAACGGATGGCCGCCTGGCGGGATGCGTTGACCGAGAGAGGGGTTGTCGTGAAAGATGCTTATTGGGCAGAAGGCAATTGGTCGTCCGCAAGTGGGACCGAAGCCGCAGAAAAGCTATTCGCGCAATATCCCGAAATGGATGCGATTTTTGTTGGAAATGATCAAATGGCTCTCGGTGTTTTACAAGTGATTCACAAAAGAGGGCTGAGAATTCCGACAGATATTGGCATCGTAGGGTTTGACAATATCCCTGAGGCGGCTTATTTTTATCCTGCGCTTACCACGGTCCACCAGGATCAATTGGAAGTCGCCCGTGTGGCGATGCAAGAGATGATTCAGATTGTTGCATGTGGCTGGCAAGGCGAAGAACAACCTGTCCCCCAGTCCATTATGATTTCGCCGACGCTCGTCGTTCGCGCGAGTTCCTTAAAAAATTTATGAAGGAGGTCCGCTATAAGAAATAACGGTTTTCAGTGTCTTCTATAGATACCCCACAAAACACCCTATTGCTCTTTTTCCAATTCAACCCTCGGTCTCTATTCAGAGACCCAACAAAAATGGAGTAAAACTCATGTTTCGTTTCAAAAATATTGCTTTTCTGTTGATCATCTTATCGATGATTATGGCCGCCTGCACCCCGGCCGCCACCGAAGTCGCCGACACCGGCGAGGAACAACCCGCTGGCGAAACCACTTCCGAAGAAGTAAAGTTAGTCGGTATTTCTATGCCCACCAAAACCTCCACCCGTTGGATTTCCGACGGTGAGAGCATGGTTGCGGCCTTCGAAGCCCTCGGCTATGACACCGACCTGCAATTTGCCGACAACGACATCCCCAACCAACTGGCCCAAATCGAAAATATGGTTACCAAGGGTGCCGATGTTCTCGTCATCGCCGCGATTGATGGTTCGACGCTCTCCGATGTGCTCCAGAAAGCCCACGAAGCTGGCGTGCTGGTTATCGCTTATGACCGCCTGATCTCCAAAACCGAATTTGTGGACTACTATGCCACCTTCGATAATTTTGGCGTTGGCGTAATCCAGGGTACCCAGGTTATCGAAGGGCTTGACCTCGAAAACCAGGCTGGCCCCTTCAACGTCGAACTCTTCGGCGGTTCCCCCGATGATACGAACGCTTTCTACTTCTATGATGGTGCAATGTCCGTTCTCCAACCCTACATCGACGAAGGCAAACTGGTTGTCCAGTCCGGTCAGATGGGGATGGACGTCGTCGGCACCCTTCGTTGGGATGGCGCTGTGGCCCAGGCCCGCATGGAAAACATCTTGAGCGCGCACTATACCGACAAACGCGTGGATGCCGTTCTGGCCCCCTATGATGGTTTGAGCCGTGGCATCATCGCCGCTCTGCGCGGTGTGGGTTATGGCACTGCTGACCAACCCTGGCCCGTTATCACTGGTCAGGATGCGGAAGTTGCTTCCGTCAAAGCGATGATCGCTGGCGAACAGACCTATACCGTCTTCAAAGACACCCGCGAACTTGCGGCGCAAACGGCCAAAATGGTGGATCAGGCTCTGAAAGGCGAAACTGTGGATGTTAATGACACCAAGACCTATGACAATGGCGTCAAAGTTGTGCCTTCCTACCTGTTGACCCCCTACAGTGTCGATCTGTCCAACTACGAAAAACTCCTGATTGAAAGCGGCTACATCAGCGCGGAAGATCTCAAGTAAATGTGTGAAGTGGGTGGAGGAAGAAAATCCTCCACCCACTTTTTTTGCCAGTTTTGTGCCTCACGGATTGTTTTGGTGTTATTGAAATCGTACCTTTTCAATCCCTTGAAAAATTGTAGGTAACGACTTACGCAAAATAGACAGTTCCGAAAAAAAGATTGTTGGGGGGATGTACATCTCCCCAACAATCCTTTTTCGGGGATACTCCGTGTGTTCTGTGTGCATTGAATAATCTTGGATTAAAACGCTCACGGAAATTCCAGTTCAATGAAGGATTCAAAGCCTATGTCTGATGTTATTTTGGAAATGCGGAATATTACAAAGACATTCCCCGGCGTTAAGGCGCTAGATAATGTCAGCTTTACGGTTAGAGCTGGGGAGATTCACGCTCTGGTTGGGGAAAATGGTGCGGGGAAATCCACCCTGATGAAGGTGTTAAGTGGGGTGTATCCTTACGGTACATATACCGGAGAAATTTATTTTCAGGGCAAAGAGTGCCGGTTTCACGATATTAATCAATCGGAAGAAGTCGGTCTGGTGATCATCCATCAGGAACTTGCCCTGATTCCTTATCTTTCAATTACAGAAAATCTCTTCCTCGGAAATGAACAAGCCCGCTTTGGCATTATCAACTGGAACGAATCCATTTCCAGGACCAAAGAATTGTTGGACCGAGTGGGCTTGCACGAATCCCCCAATACGTTGATAACTAACATGGGCGTGGGGAAACAACAACTGGTCGAAATTGCCAAGGCGTTGGCGAAGAAAGTCAAACTCCTGATTTTAGATGAACCCACCGCCTCGCTCAATGAAAATGATAGTGAGAAATTGCTTCAATTGTTGCTCCAATTTAAAGCGCACGGCATTTCCTCGATTTTGATTTCACATAAATTGAGTGAAGTTTCAAAGGTTGCCGATGCCATTACGATCTTGCGGGATGGTGCTACGATTGAGACTCTGGATTGTCACAAAGATGTGATCACCGAAGATCGCATCATTCGCGGCATGGTCGGACGCGACTTGACCCATCGCTTCCCCCCGCGGGATTCAAATATCGGAAGCGTGATCTTTGAAGTGCGCGATTGGAACGTGGATCATCCACTCCATGAGGGACGCAAGGTCACCAATAACGTGAATATTAACGTCCGCAAGGGCGAAGTGGTCGGGATCGCTGGCCTGATGGGTGCAGGTCGCACCGAACTGGCGATGAGTATTTTCGGTCGGGCGTATGGGGCAAACATTCATGGAAAAGCGTATAAAAATGGTGCAGAAATTGATATTAGCACTATTGATAAGGCCATTTCTAACGGCATTGCCTATGCAACCGAAGATCGGAAAGCCTATGGCCTCATTTTGATCGAGGAAATCAAAGATAACATCACCCTGGCAAACTTACCGGCTATCTCAGATAGTGGCGTGATCAACGAACCAAAAGAATTGACCGTTACCCGCGAATATCGGGATAAATTAAACATCAAATGCTCCAGTATTTTGCAGTTGGCCGTCAATTTATCGGGGGGCAACCAACAAAAAGTGGTCTTGAGCAAATGGCTGTTTGCGAAACCCGATATCCTGATTTTGGATGAACCAACCCGTGGGATTGATGTCGGTGCAAAATACGAGATTTACACCATCATCAATCAACTCGCCAGTGAAGGGAAGGGGATTATCATGATTTCCTCGGAACTGCCTGAGATTTTAGGCATCTGTGACCGGATTTATGTAATGAGCGACGGCAAAATCGTCGGAGAAATGCCTGCCAGGGAGGCATCCCAAGAAATCATTATGAAACACATTATGAGACAACAAGAGGTAATGGCACAATGAAAACCTTGTCTACTCTTTTCAAAAACAATATCCGCGAATATGGCATGTTGATCGCCTTGATTGCGATCATGATCTTTTTCCAGATTCGGACCGAAGGGATTTTGATGAAACCCGTCAATATCACCAACCTGGTTCTCCAAAACAGCTACGTCATCATCATGGCTTTGGGCATGTTGCTGATCATCGTTGCAGGGTGGATCGACCTGTCGATTGGCTCCATTGCCGCATTTGTCGGCGCAATAGCCGGGGTCCTGATGGTAAAAATGGACATCCCATGGGGGCTGGCTGTGGTAGCCTGCCTCGCCATTGGCGCATTAATTGGAGCATGGCAAGGATATTGGGTTGCTTACGTCAAAATCCCCGCTTTCATCGTGACCCTCGCGGGCATGTTAGTTTTCCGTGGGCTAACGCTGGTCATGGTACGTGGTGAGGCCATTGGCCCCTTCCCTCCAGCCTTTCAAAAACTCAGTTCGGGTTTCATTCCCGACTTTTTCAACAATGAAGGGTTTCATATCACCACCATCTTGATTGGCATCATCATTTCTGTCATGTTAATTGTTTTTGATGCCCGTGGTCGGCGCAACCAAATCAAATACGGCTTTGAAGTCACCCCCTTCCCCTTGTTTGTGGTCAAAAATGTCGTCATCACAG
>JABWBV010000191.1 GCA_013359445.1 Anaerolineales bacterium
GCCCCATACGGAACACACCGACCTATACGAAGGTTTGACCCTGACGACTGGGTTCGATGTCACCCGCGCCTGTTTGGAATGTCATGAAGATGCCGCTCACCAGGTCATGCAAACCGTTCATTGGACTTGGGAAAGCCAACCGGTAGAAATGGCCGGGCGAGACGAACCCGTCACCATTGGGAAGAAGACCTCGCTCAACAATTTTTGCATCGGCATTCAATCCAACTGGAGTGGCTGTACGAAATGCCATGCTGGATACGGGTGGGAAGACGAAACCTTCGACTTCACACAAGAAGAAAATGTAGACTGTTTAGTTTGCCATGCTGACCCTGCAACTTATGCGAAAGGCACTTCCGGCCTCCCCGCGGAAGGCGTGGACCTGCTCGCGGCCGCGCAAAGTGTGGGTTACCCTACCCGCGACAATTGCGGGACCTGCCACTTTAACGGCGGAGGCGGCAACGCGGTCAAACACGGCGACCTCGACGAAAGCCTGTCCAACCCCGAAGGAAGTCTGGATTACCATATGGGCGAGCTAAACTTCCAGTGTACCGATTGCCATCAAACAACCGATCACCAAATTACCGGGCGCGCGATCTCCGTCAGTGTCGATAACGCCAACCAGATTTATTGCACCGACTGCCACAACGCCGCCCCCCACGAAGATGAACGGGTCAATGCCCATCTGGACACCGTTGCCTGTCAAACGTGCCACATCCCGAACACCGCCCTCGAAGACGACACCAAAGTCGCGTGGGATTGGTCCACCGCTGGACAAGACACCGTGGAAGACCCCCATTTTTACTTAAAAATTAAGGGCAGTTTTATCTACGAAGGCAATTACCAACCTGAATACTATTGGTACAACGGAAATGTCAGTTACCGCTACCTATTGGGTGATGTCATTGATCCAACCCAACAAACTTCTATGAACACCCCTGCCGGAGACATCAACGACCCTACCGCAAAAATCTGGCCCTTCAAAGTTCACTACGCCAAACAACCCTACGACAGCGTGTACAACTACCTGGTCCAACCCAAAACGGTGGGCGAATACTGGGTAAATTTTGACTGGCTCAAAGCGATCACCCTGGGCATGGAAACTGTGAACCTGCCCTTCAGCGGTGAATACGGCTTCGCCGAAACAATCATGTACTGGCCCCAAACACACATGGTCCAACCCGCCGAAAATGCCCTCCAATGCACTGCTTGCCATGCCGAAAATGGCGCGGAAGGACGCCTGGACTGGCTCGCCCTTGGCTACCCCGGCGACCCCGCCGAATGGGGCGGACGCTCCGACAAATAACGACCCAAACGCAAAACCATGATGAAAACTCAACCCCGCGTTTCGCACCTTTTTCAAATCACCGGGCTGGTGCTCGTCCTGTTGGCTGGCGCACTCGCCCTTCCCCGACAAACAGTCACCGCGCAAACCAGCGCGCCCACTTCCGGGCTTTCCCCCTTCCACCCCACCTTTCCCCTGTTAGATGCAGAAGGGAAAAACGTTCTGGAAACCGGGCAACCTGTCTCCACCATGCAAACTTGTGGCGCGTGCCACGACGCATCCTTTATTGCCTCCCACAGTTTCCATGCCACCCTCGGTTTAGAAGAACTAGGCCAACCCACCAGCGGTCGTCCGTGGGACTCTAGCCCCGGCCTGTTTGGCAAATGGAATCCCCTCACCTACCGATACCTCTCCCCCGAAGGCGATCCCCTCGTTGACCTGACCCTCCCGGAATGGATCACCACCTTTGGCGCTCGTTTCGTCGGCGGTGGCCCTGCGGAACAAACGGATTTGTTTGCTGATCCAACCTGGGATTGGGAAACCTCCGGCACGGTGGAGATGAACTGTTTCCTCTGCCACACCGAAAAGCCCAACAACCTCGCGCGGGTAACCGCCCTCCAGGCAGGGGACTTCCAATGGGCAAATACCGCCACCCTGCTCGATACAGGCATTATCACCCCCAACCCCACAGGGGGCTACACCTACAACCCCTCAGCCTTCACCTCCGAAGGCGAACTGTCCACCAAAAATTTTACTATTCAGGACCCCACGAACGACAACTGCGCGCAATGCCACAGCCTCGTCCATTCAGACCTGACCGCCCCCCTCACCCTGACCAGTTGTGATTTAGAAAATTGGACCACCGCCACCACCGGGCAAATCATCTCCTCCCAAAAACTGCTCAACACAGGCTTAAACCTGACCAACAAAGACATGTTGGATCGCCCGCTAGACGTTCATGCCGACCGATTGGTTCAGTGTACCGACTGCCACTTCTCGCTCAATAACCCGGTTTATTATCAATCCACAAGTGAAGATGTCCCCGAACATCTCACCTTTGACCCGCGCCGCCTGGAAATTGGCGAATACCTGCAACAACCGGTCCACCAGTTTGCCCGGGGGCAAAGCGCCCAAGGCACCATCGCCGCAGATTTGAAAGGCACCATGCGCCGGTGTGAATCCTGCCACGACGCGGCCAACACCCACGACTGGCTTCCATATGCCGAGAAACATTTTGAAGTCATCGCTTGCGAAAGTTGTCACATCCCAGAGCTGTACGCCCCCGCCATTCAATCCTACGACTGGACCGTCCTGACCCTCGCGGGGGAACCGGGCACCACCTGTCG
The DNA here is from genome assembly GCA_013359445.1 of Anaerolineales bacterium. GTDB lineage: Bacteria > Chloroflexota > Anaerolineae > Anaerolineales > JABWBV01 > JABWBV01. Next base: position 2,629 of record JABWBV010000191.1, read on the forward strand.
TGGGGTGGAAGGCGAAGCGGGTTCGCTAAACTCCCTCATCACGGGATATGAACCGATCCTTCTCCCCCGCCAAAACGTAGACGGGCAAATGCAATTGGCCCCCTACAACCTAATCACCGCCTGGTACTGGGTTTACGGTGAAGGGGAAAACACCCGTCCGGTACGACTCGAGGATTTACAAACCGCCTGGTTGGAAGATGGAGCCTACGCCCCGGAAATTCTGGCGGCATTCGATGAAAACCAGGATGGTTTTATCAGTTCGGTTGAACTCATTATTGACAGCGATAAAAAAGAAACCTCTGTCCAACAACGCCTTACCGCGCTGGGCTTAGAGAACCCACGCATCACGGGAGAAATCCAACCGTACAGCATCAACCATACGGTAGCCACCGGAGAATGGGCGATCAAAGAATGTCAAACCTGTCATGGTGAAAACTCCCGCGTGACCCAAACCATGGTGCTCTCGAATAACCTCCCCGGCGGTGTTCAACCCGAATTTGTTCGGGATGCAAACACGCTCACCAACGGCGAGTTGTACACCACTTCCGGCGGAGTGCTGGTTTACGAGCCTGTCACGGCTGAAAACGATTTGTACGTGCTAGGACACGATAGCGTCACGTGGATTGATTGGGCCGGGATCATTTTCTTTCTCGGCACGGTCGCCGGAGTTTCCGTCCATGGTGGCCTGCGCTATCAGGCTTCGCGAAAAAACACCGCTCATGCTCATGTCGAGATAAAACAGGTGTACATGTATTCGATTTATGAACGGTTTTGGCATTGGATGCAAACCGCCACCATTCTCTTGCTCATTATCACCGGGTTGATCATTCACAAACCGGAAATGTTCGGGTTCCTGGCATTCCCTAATGCGGTCTTGGTACACAATATCCTGGCGGCCATTTTGGTGATCAATGCGGCCCTTTCCTTGTTTTACCATTTGGTTAGCGGGGAAATTCAACAATACATTCCGCGCCCTTATGGGTTCTTTGACCAGGCTATTCAGCAATCCATTTTTTACCTGAAAGGAATCTTCCGAGGAGATGCTCACCCGTTCGAGAAAACCCCACAGAAAAAGCTGAATCCCCTCCAGCAAATGGTGTATTTTGGCATTTTGAATGTTTTGTTGCCCTTGCAAGTAATTACGGGGGCGCTGATGTGGGGCGTGCAACGCTGGCCAGAGATTGCGAGTCGCCTGGGCGGGTTGCCCTTGTTGGCCCCGTTCCATACGATCATTGCCTGGTTGTTTGCCTCATTCATCGTCATGCACGTTTATCTCACCACAACAGGGCACACCCCCACCGCCGCCATCAAGGCCATGATGTTGGGTTGGGATGAAGTTGAAGTCCACTCAACCCCTACCGAAAATGACACGCCGCACGTCCCGGACAGTGGGCCGGCAAAAGCGTAAATCAAACATAATCCGAATTAATTTTTTCTTTTGGAGAAATTGGTTATGACCACACTCACACAAACCAAACGGCAACCCCGCGCGATCAACTGGCGGGCAATCTTTGTGCGCCCTACAAAGGCATATGTCAACCCTTACTGGGGTGGCTTTCTGCTGGGCATTGTTCTGTTTCTCGCATTTTTTATCACCGGGAATGGTCTGGGCGCTTCCGGTGGCTTAAACCGGGTGATTGTCTTTTTTGAAGACCTGGTGGCCCCAGACCATGTGGACCGGGTTTCGTATTTGCTCAAAATGGCCGGCGGGGCCAAAAACGCGTTAGATGACTGGATCGTCTTTGTCACGGCTGGTGTTTTGCTTGGTGGTTTTTCCTCAGGCTGGTGGCACGGACGCCTCAAGGTGGAAACCAACAAAGGCCCACAAATTTCTAATCGGTCGCGATGGTTGTGGGCGTTTGTAGGGGGGTCGTTTATGGGTTTTGGTGCACGGCTGGCACGTGGTTGCACTTCCGGGCAGGCTTTGTCTGGTGGGGCGGTGCTCTCCGTGGGTAGTTGGGCGTTTATGTTTGCCGTCTTTGGCGGTGGGTATGCGCTGGCCTATTTTGTAAGGAAACTTTGGAATTAATACGAGGCATATCATGGCTCCCTTTCCTCTCCCTCTCGAAGCATTAGTTGGCAAATTCTGGATGTACGCCATTTATTTGGCAATTGGATTTGCGTTTGGCTATGTCCTGGAAATTTCCGGGTTTGCCATTTCGCCGAAATTAGCGGCCCAGTTTTATCTCAAAGATATGACCGTGCTCAAAGTGATGTTTACGGCGATTATTGTTGCAATGGTTTTCATTTTTGCGGCCTCGGCAGTTGGGATGCTAGACTTCAACATGGTGTGGGTTAATCCGACCTATTTGTGGCCGGGCATCGTGGGCGGTTTAATCATGGGGGTTGGATTTATCATTGGTGGGTTCTGCCCAGGGACTTCGCTTGTGGCCGTTGCAACGGCGAAAATTGATGGGATTTTCTTTGCGTTGGGCGTGCTGTTTGGTATCTTTGCGTTTGGCGAGACCGTCAGCAATTTTGAGGTGTTTTTCAATTCGTCCTACATGGGGCGGTTCACTCTGATGGATTGGATGGGGTTGGATGCGGGCTGGGTAGCGCTCTTAGTCGTCTTAATGGCCCTGTTCATGTTCTGGGGGGGTGAACAACTGGAACGCATCTTCGGGGGAATAGACCCCAAACAAGCGCCTAAAATGCGTTACGCGGGCGCGGGGGCACTCGTTCTGGTCGCGTTTGGACTGATCGTGCTTGGGCAACCGACCAACACGGATCGGTGGACTAAAATTTCCGCAGAAAAGGAATTGCAAATCAATGCGCGCGAGGTTCAAATTCATCCTGCGGAACTCGTAGAAGCAACGGAAAACGACGCCATCAAGGTGTATATGCTGGACGTCCGCTCGGAGGCCGATTACAACCTTTTCCACATCAAAGACGCTTTACACACGCCGATGGAAAAACTGCCCGAATATGTAAAGGACTACCTTCTGGAACCGTCCAACACGGTGTTTGTCGTCATGAGCAATGATGAAATGGCGGCGACTGAAGCGTGGAAGTTTCTCGTCGCAGAGAACCTACCAAACGTTTATATTTTAGAGGGGGGGATCAACAACTGGTTAAGTATTTTTGGCGAGGACGACTTGCAAATGGTTGAGGCCGAAAACGATACCCTCAAGTATATTTTTTCTGCCGCTTTGGGGGCAAAATATCCAGCGGCAACGCCCGATATTCATAAATACGAATTGGAGTTCACCCCAAAAATTAAGTTACAAACCAAACAAGGGCCAAGTGGGGGGGGATGCGGCGGATAGCGAAAATGTAAAAAGTGCCAGTCAATTGACTGGCACTTTTTTTGTGGGGCAGGTGGGAGTCGAACCCACACGGGTTTTATCCCGACGGATTTTAAGTCCGCTGCGTCTGCCATTCCGCCACTGCCCCAAGCACGGGTATTTTACACGAGAATTAATAATTTGTGAATTCGTCAACGAAAAGTTGAACCTGTTTGTAAAAGGGAGAAAATGATCCGCTACTATTGAGAAACAATGCCCAGTTTTTTGGCTAAAACGGCATAGCGCGAACTCAAACGTACCCAGGCTGGAGAACGCCGCATATGGAGAGTGGCCTGTTTCAAGCTATGGGAGAAACTTTCCGCATCAGTAAAAAGAGGCATTTCCAACATGGCAGTGCCCAGTTCAAAGGCGGTATGGGCATCTGAACCTACCGTCCCCATCAAGTGGTGTTGCGCGGCAAAGGTTTGGGCTTGTTCATCCATTTTGGCAGAAAAACAACGGGCGTTAAACACTTCAATGGCATCTACCAAAGGCGCGATTTCGAGCAGATCGGGCAATTTCCAATGACCGGAGCGGGTAACATCAAAGGGATGGGAAACGCTGATAAACGCGCCCTGCGCGCGCAAACGCTGGATCGTCTCGTGGGGCGTCAACCCGGGGGGGATTTCTTCCACGACGAATGCGGCGAGCAGTTCACCGGCTTGGGTCATGATCTCTTCGCCGAGGATGACACGAGCGGGATCGAGTTTTTGCGCGGCAAGGGCACCAGCAAGGGTATTATGATCGGTTATGATTACCCGGTCGAGACGCTTTACCCGACAGGCCGCGATGAGATCAGCAGGGCGGGTCAGGCTATCTTTGGAGTAAATGGTGTGGCAGTGGGTTTCTACTCGCAGATTGTTTAACATTGGCCCATTTTATCAAGTCTCCAGGCTGAAAGAGTTGCGAAAAAACTCACTCTTAGTATAAAATCCTTCCATGTTCGAACGCTATACTCGTGATCCTCGTCGTCGCATTTTGTTTTACACCATCATCGTGATGGTGGTGTATGCCTATCAGGTTTTTCGAACCGGGTGGCCGTCTTTGGAAGAAGTCATTATTTTTATTGGGCTGGTGATGTTCGCGCCCGTTTATCCTGAGTTCAGACAGGTGCCGATGCCCGAAAGTATCCGGGCAATCCTGAATGATGTGGTTTTGTTCTCGGTGATGTTTGGGTTGTCGATGGTTTTCTTTGCCCAGTTCACCTTACCCCTCAAACATACGCGGGAGCGGGCGCAAGCGGCTTTACGCTTGTTTTTGTATATGTTGGGGGCGCATGGAATGGCGATTTTTATCAACGATGGCAAAATTGTCCGCGGGGACCGGGAAGGCGAAAAGAAAGGGTACGGCGTAATGTTGCTGGATACGGCAAGCGCGGCTGTGTTGCGCACGTCAAAAAAGGTGACACGGGTGGTCGGGCCAGGGGTGGCTTTTTTGGATGCAAAAGAAACGATTGGCGGGTTGGTGGATTTGCATCGCCAGGGGCAATTCTTAGGGCCGTTAAGCCCCAATGATCCGTTTCTCAATGAAAAAATTGGTGAGGAAACCGACGAGGATTTGAAAAAGCGGCAGGAGCGGCGCTGGCAAACCAGTGCTTTGACCCGGGATGGGGTTGAAGTGGTGCCTAATGTGTTCGTGTTATTCCGGCTGGAACCCCCACCCAAACCAGAGGAACTTGATGAAAAAAGCCTGCCTTTGTTTGAAAGATTGGTTAGAAAATATTCTCGGCGGGAAGAGGTCAGGTCTGGGTTTGGGTACAATCCCGATTCTGTGATTAAGGCGCTCAGCCACACCAGTATTGATCCGGAGGCCTCGCATAGCAGTGAAGGACGGTACAGAGATTGGACGCAAATCCCGGCTTTGTTAGCCGTGGATGTTTGGCGGGAATATTTGCGAAAATTTACCTTTGATGAGTTATTCACTTTTACGAGCCTGAATCCGACAGATCGCAATCGAAGAACTGCTTTTGAGATCATTGCCGATGGGGTCAAAAGCCGGATGACCAAATCAGAATTTGAGGTTTTAGATGAGTCTGGGCGACAAACCGGGGTCTTTAAACTTAGCCCGGAATATGTGTTATTGAAAGAAAGAGGCATGGACGTTATTGCTGTGTCGATCTCGAATCCCCGATTTGAAAAGCATGTAGATGAGAAGTTGTTCTCGCAATGGCGCACAAATTGGTTGGATCGGGCGAATGAAGAAGCGCGGTTTGTCAATCAGGAACGTAAGTTTGCCGAGGTTCGGGGCGAAGAAATGGCGCTGGCTCATTTTGCCGACTCTGCTTCCCGGCTTTTGGGACACCATTTGATCAATACGCCAGGGACAAAACCCGATCTGAACAACAGCCTGGAATATATGGTGCGCGGCTCGTTGGAACAATGTCTACGCGACCCAGAGTTGCAAGAAAAGTTAAAAGATGAACGGCTAGACCTCGCCGAAATAATTGAATGGATTCGGAGTCACTAATGGCACAACCCGGTGGAACCAGCCCCATTAATCCAAACCCCGACAAAACAACCGAAGAGGCCTTGTCGCTGAAAGGGTTTCTCAATTTTGCCAACGCCACCCTCAAACGAGTTGTGGATATTTTAGATATTGTTGTCGAACCGTTTTTTAAGATCAGAGAATCCGGGCGTGTGGTGCGAAGCACCCTGTTTGTGATTGGGTTCGTAATTTGGGCACTTGTAGCCTGGACAGCCCATCCCCCCTGGACGATTGTCATCCAACCGTGGTTTGATTTTACGCCAGATGAAAATACCCCCGGCCAAATCCAGATCATGCTGGCGATGCTTGGGCTTTTTCAGGCTCTGTTTCGAGGGGCTTTAACCTGGATTTTACCGTTTTTTGCCCCGGATATTTTTCGACACATTCTGGTGATCGCCCTGGCATCCTGGATCGCATTTGAGTGGGCGGCCATTTATCTGGATGACATTTTCGAGCTAAAAAACACAGAAATTTCCCGCAAATTCATTTGGAAAGCGGCTTTTGTTGGAAAACTCGAAAAAGTTCACATTCAAGATGGGGATGTGGCGGCGGAGAACAAAGACTCACACGTCGTCAAAATTGGCGGGCCAGGACAAGTGATCGTCCACCTCGAAAACGCGGTTCTGTTTGAAAAAATCAATGGGGAAGCACATATCGTCACCTCCGAAGATAAAGACAAACAAATCTTGCTGGAAGGATTTGAACGGTTACGCACCATCAAACATCCCAATAAACCTGGAGACGCCTTCGCCATTTTTGACCGCCGCGATCAGTTTATTGGCTCCCAAACCATCACCGGGCGCACCAAAGATGGCATTATGGTGACAGCCAAAAACATCAGTGCGGTGTTTAGCATCCATGAAGGAAAAGTGGAAGTCGCAGAACCCCCCTCCATGACAGGGGGCAATGGAAGAATTGTCACTACCCAAATTTCGCGCAGAATCTCTTTTGACCGTGAAGCGTTGGAAACGGCGATCAAAAATCTCGTTTACAACCAGACCAACCGCCCCTGGACAGAGACGGCAAAAGCAAATATTTTCCCGAATGTCCGCACATGGATCGGGCAACACACCCTGGACGAATTTCTCACCAACTTGAGTCCCCAGGAATTGGCCGAAGTCCGCGACCGACTACAAACGCTAGGCAACCAAAACCCCTTGTTCAACGCCAGTTCCACCTATCTTTCCCGCGCAGAATTGACAAATTTTGTTCAGGGCAATCCCGAAAACTGGAGCGGACGCGGTTTTGACGTGCATTGGGTCGGGGTAGGCACCTGGGAGACCCCCGAAGAAATTCCTAAACGGCATAAAGAAGCCTTTGAATTAAGCGTTCAAAACCGCGTTCAAGGAAGCGAAATCGAACTCTCGCGTCTACACCGCGAAAGCCGGATAACCGAACTGGTACGGCTCATTCAGGGCGTGCCTATCCTCACCTACAAAGACTCCATCCGCACCATCACACGGCTCTCCACGGGCCTTGGGAGCCTTTTCCAAATGGCCGAACCCGAGCGTCCCGCAAATGACAGCTACAGCAAACTTCGTATCGATCCCAAAGATGCCGCCGAAGTCAAATACAAGCTGTTAATTGCCTACCGAGAAAAACTCAAAAACGCCCGCGATTGGTACGAACGCAATCAGCAAAAACTCCCCGAAGAACTCCGGGTAACCATCAACCACCTCTCGCAATTTCAACCGCCTTCATAAAATCGATGCCTACCGATCATTTTCTAAAACTTCCCGCGGGGTTCGCACTCAACGGGGAAGTTGCGAACGCCCTCCGCCAACACACCCCCGTCGTCGCGTTGGAATCCACCGTCGTGACCCACGGGTTACCCCACCCAGAAAATTTAACCCTGGCCCAGGACATGGAAAATGCAGTCCGAAAGGCAGGCGGCATTCCAGCCACGATTGCCGTTTTGGATGGCAAGATTCAAGTTGGTCTGGATGCAAACCAACTCCAACAGCTTGCCACGGTCTCCCACCCCCGCAAGATCAGCATCCGAGACTTTGCCCCTGCGCTCGTCCAGCGGGCGATAGGGGGGACGACCGTCGCCGCGACCCTGTTTGCCGCCCACCAGGCCGGCATTCGTGTTTTCGCCACCGGCGGGATTGGAGGCGTCCACCGTTTCCCCGCGTATGACATCTCCACTGATCTGCCCCTCCTCGCCACCACGCCCGTCATCGTCGTCTGTGCTGGGGCAAAAGCGATCCTTGACTTACCCGGCACCCTCGAATACCTGGAAACAGTTGGGGTCCCTGTCATCGGTTATCAAACGGATGAATTCCCCGCATTTTATTCGCGCGAAAGCGGTTTACCAGTAAGCGCGCGGGCAAATTCTGCGGAAGAAGTTGCGGCCATTGCTACCACTCACTGGGGGCTAGGCCAGAAAAGTGCCCTTTTGGTCGCGGTACCCCCGCCCTCCGAGGTAGCCCTCCCCCGCATTCAAGTGGAAGGGGCCATCGAGCAAGCCCTTGCCGAATCAAAGGAACAAAAGATACGCGGGCAAGCCATCACCCCCTTCTTGTTGGGCCGGGTCAGTACCTTAACCGGCAAGGCAAGTCTTCAGGCCAATCTCGGCTTGCTCCTGAATAATGCCCACGTCGCCGCCCAAATTGCCCAAAGGCTTGCATCTGGGCAACACAAACTGATTTAGCCAACAACTATTGCCCCAGCATAATAAAACAAATGCAAACCGCCCCACTTGTAGAAAAGTGGGGCGGTTTACATTTAAGGTCGTAACTGCTCACCCTGTTTTCGGGCTAACCTTTATCCTGGTTGAGTAGTCACCCAGGGTCTAAGGTAAGGGCGTATTCGTGATGGTCGGCCAGCGCGTGATGGTGGGAGATGGTGTAAACGGGGTTGCACTGGGCCATTGGGTTTTTGAGGG
>JABWBV010000192.1 GCA_013359445.1 Anaerolineales bacterium
CCCCGACCCCTACCATCTCGGATGATTGCGCCACCTTCACCGAGCCGACCGAAAACGACATTGATTTCAGTCTTCGGTTTGGCGAGTCGCTTTTTGATCCCAATACATGGGCACGCAGTTACACCGTCGAGGCCCAAAGGGTCAGTGTAAGTTGGACCAATGACAATGAAAGTGCGGTGGCTTACCTGGACTATTTGATCTTCAGTTGTGGTTACACCGCTACCGACCTGGAAATCTATTTTGGCGATAGTTATTGGCCGATTCTCTTTCAAAATTATGCGAGTTTTGAACCCCAGCGCGCGTGTGGAAGTTTTCAGGAGGGGTTGTCCCTGTATGAATTTGAGGCCGTCTCCAATGATGCCCGTTATCACGTCCGTTATTGGGTGCGCCCAGAAAACTCGACTGGCGTTTTGACGTTATTTTTGGTCTTTCCCACCCAGGCGGAAGCCACAATGGACAAATACGCCGCAGAGATGTTCCCCACTTTGGTCACCTGCGAGGAATGATGGACAAACGTCAACCCCTCATCCACACTGTCGTAGCCATCGGGATCGCCGTGGTTGCCGCCTTTTTCTGTTACCAGGTTCGGCTCTATTTTTTCCCCGGCGCGGCGGGGGATTATAGTTGGGCCTTATTTATGGCCGAGGATTTATTGGCCGGCCAGGACCCTTACGACTTTGTCCCCTCTGCCGTTTTGGTGCCCTATCCCTTACCCGTCGTAATTTTTGGTTTTCCCCTGCTTTGGATGCCCTACAAATTTGCCGCCGCGACCTTTTTTGGCCTCAGTTCCGGGTTTCTGGCCTACGGCATCTTGCGTTCAGATCGCCCGTGGCGTTTACTCACCTTCCTTTCCCTGCCCTATGTCTACGCCCTATTATTTGTACAATGGTCTCCCCTCATTATGGCGACATGGTTTTTCCCCATCCTTGCCCCAACCCTTGCGCTCGTCAAACCCCAAACCGCCCTCCCTGTCGCCTTAAATAAACTGACCCGCAACGGGATCATCCTCGCCGGCGCGATCCTAATCCTCTCGTTGATCATCTACCCCACCTGGCCCTTTCGCTGGTACGCCATGACGCGGGATTTTGAGTACGTTATTCCGGTTTTTGCCCTCCCTTTGGGGCCGCTCCTCCTGCTTGCCGCCCTTTTCTGGCGACGCCCGGAGGCGCGTTTACTGTTCATTTCCGCGTTTTTGCCCTTTCGAGGCGCGTATGATTTGCTCCCGCTTTGGCTGGTTCCCCAAACCTGGCCACAAATGGCCTTTCTGACGGGCATCCCCTGGATCGCCGCACTGATCTGGCCGAAAATCGCCTTCACCATGCTCAAGTCCCCCGCCGTAGTCCCCATTCTGCTGATCCCGTCCTTGTTGGCACTCTTATGGGATGTCGCTCAAAAAAAATTCCCACGTGTGACCGCTCAGGGTTAGCGGAAAGACTTTCGAACAAAAAAGGTGAGGCATATCCATGCCTCACCTTTTTTTGTTCGGGAAATCCCCCCTCAATTAGTGATGATGGTGCCCTTGCACAATCTCAATGTCGAATTGCTCTTCTTCGGTCGAACCGTGTAACGCGGTCGTGCTCGCTTGCCCCTGGCTGATGGTATTCATCACATTGTCAAAATACCCCGCCCCCACCTCGGTCTGATGTTTGACGGCGGTGTATCCAAGCATTTCAGACGTGAATTCGGCATTTTGCAATTGCACGTAGGCCGTCATGCCCATTTCTTTGTAGGCGCGGGCCAGGTCGAAGGTGTGGTAATTGATCAAGTGCCACCCGGCCAGGGTGATGAACTGGAATTTGTACCCTATCGCCCCCAGCGCCCGTTGGAAGTTGGCTATCGTTGCATCGTCCAGGTTTTTCTTCCAGTTGAACGAGGGAGAGCAGTTGTACGCCAGCATTTTACCGGGGAATTTCGCATGGATGGCCTCAGCAAATTTGCGTGCTTCTTCGAGATCGGGGTGCGCGGTTTCCAGCCAGATCAGGTCCGCGTAGGGGGCGTAGGCAAGGCCGCGCGCAATCCCCGCTTCTAATCCGTCGCGTACACGGAAAAAGCCTTCGGACGTGCGCTCGCCGGTGATGAAAGGCTGATCGTAGGGGTCGATGTCGGAGGTGATGAGGGTGGCGCTATTGGCGTCCGTACGGGCGATGAGCAGGGTGGGGATATCGAGCACGTCCGCGGCGAGGCGGGCGGCGGTCAGGGTGCGGATAAATTGGGAGGTGGGGATTAGCACTTTGCCGCCCATGTGTCCGCATTTTTTCTCCGCGGCGAGCTGATCCTCATAATGAACCCCGGCGACTCCGGCTTCGATCATCGCTTTCATCAGTTCAAAGGAGTGGAGCGGTCCGCCAAACCCGGCTTCGGCATCGGCTACGATGGGGGCATACCAGTAGATGCCATTTTTGCCTTCCGACCGGTGAACCTGATCCGCGCGGGTCAGGGCGTTGTTGATGCGTTTGGCGACCGCGGGCACGCTGTTGGAGGGGTACAGACTTTGATCGGGGTAGGTTTGCGTGGACAGGTTTGCGTCTGCCGCCACCTGCCACCCGCTCAGGTAAATGGAGTTCAACCCGGCGCGGACCATTTGCACCGCTTGTGCGCCGGTTAGTGCGCCAAAGGTGTTGACGTAATTTTCGGTGTGCAACAATTCCCAAAGCCGTTGTGCCCCCAACCGGGCCAGGGAATGTTCAATGTGGATGGTGGGCCGCAGGGCGATAACTTCTTCGGCGGTGTAATCCCGGCGAATTCCGGCCCAACGGGGGTCGGTTTGCCATTGGTGTTTAAGCTCTTTGACTTCTTTTGGGGTGTGACCGTTTTTGCCTGACATAGTATCTCCTTAAAAAATTGAAGGGGGACGAATTGTTTTTATGGCGTCTTCCGTATCGCTTCCTGCATCAAAATACGGAATGCGCCAACGCACAAGGCTTAATCTAAAAAATCCATTGCAGGGATGGTGAGGAAATCAATAAATTGATCGCTCAAAACCAGTTCGTCCAGTAATTGAGCGGCAATTTCAAACTTGCTCCCGGGGGTGTTGAGTTTTTCGAATTCTTCGGCCCGGATTTGGCGGTACAACTCAGGGGTGACGGGGCGTCCGTCGTCCATTTTTGCGCCGTGACGAATCCACTGCCAGAGTTGGGCGCGGCTGATTTCGGCGGTGGCGGTGTCCTCCATGAGGTTGTAGATGGCCGCGGCCCCCACGCCGCGCAACCAGGATTCGAGATATTGCATTCCGATGTTGATATTCGCCCGCACCCCTGCCTCGGTGATGGTTCCCCCTTCAATGGTCCAGTTCATCAAATCCCGCCCGGTGACACGCACGTCTTCCCGGAGCTGATCTTTTTGATGTGGCCGTTCGCCCAGCACCTCTTCAAACACGGGGCGCACGACCGGGACCAGATCGGGGTGCGCCACCCACGTGCCATCGAACCCATCCCCGGACTCGCGCAGTTTGTCCTGCTGGACTTTTTCAATCGCGATCCGGTTGACCGTTTCATCCTTTCTGCTTGGAATAAACGCCGCCATCCCGCCGATGGCATGTGCCCCGCGTTTATGGCAGACCTGCACCAGCCGCTCGGTGTACGCCCGCATAAACGGAACTGTCATCGGCACCTGCGCCCGATCCGGAAGGACAAAGCCCGGCACATTGCGGAATTTTTTGATAACGCTAAACAGATAGTCCCACCGCCCGGCGTTTAACCCGGTGATGTGCTCCCGCAGTTCGTAGAGGATTTCTTCCATCTCGAACGCGGCCAGGATGGTTTCGATTAACACGGTGACTCGGATCGTGCCGCGGGGGATATTGAGCAGGTCTTGGGCCAGGTTGAAGGTGTCGTTCCAGAGACGGGCCTCGTGGTGGTTTTCCAGTTTGGCCAGGTAGAAGTAGGGGCCTGTGCCTCGCTTGAGGAGTTCGTGGACGTTGTGATAGAGGTAGAGGCCAAAGTCAAAGAGACTGGCTGAGATCGGTTCGTCATCGACGAGGACGTGCTTTTCGTTTAAGTGCCAGCCGCGGGGACGCACCATCAGGGTGGCAATTTGTGCGTTTAAGCGATAGCTTTTCCCGTCGGGGGTGGTGAGTTCGATGGTTCGGCGGACGGCTTCTTTTAGGTTTTGTTGCCCCTCTAGCAGATTGGCCCATGTGGGAGAGAGGGCATCTTCAAAATCCGCCATAAAGACATCGGCCCCAGAATTGAGGGCGTTAATCATCATTTTCCGTTCGACCGGGCCGGTGATCTCCACCCAGCGTTTTTGCAAATCGGGCGGGATTGGGGCCACCTGCCAGGCCTCTTCCCGCACAGATTTCATCTCCGGGGGGAATTCGGGGAGTTTGCCCTGTGTGAGGGCCTCCTGGCGTCGGGCGCGAATGGCGAGTAGGGCCATCCGTGTAGGATTCATGGCCCGGTGCAGAGTGGCGACAAATTCCAGGGCGTCTGGGGTTAGGATGTTTTCGACGGGAGTGGGGGTTTGGACTTCGACGCCTGCCAGGGTGCGGCGGGGGGCGAGTTCTTCTATCGCGAGTGAATCCATCAAGTACTCCTTTGTGATAGGTTGCACAATTTTAGGGGTTTGTGCCAATTGTCACAACCTGAATTTGGATAGGGGGTTACTCACATATCATGGTAGGGGTAGGACTACCCGATTGGGTAGGGCGTTAAAAAACGAAAGGGCTAGCCTTGCGGCCAGCCCTCCCGGATATGAACAAAAAAGCCCAACTTAACTTCGCATGGAGAAGAAAGTGGGGAATTTCATCGCCATCATCATATCGCCGCTCACTTTGACTTTGCCCTGCATGAAAGCACTCATCGCATTGAGCTTGCCGGAAATGATGTCCACATAATCCTGACTGTCTACGGTCATGGTCATATTGGGCGAACTGGTGGTGCCTTTTTCTGAGGTGCAGACGCCATCTTTGATGGAGACAAACCATTCAGAGGCTTCGGCCCCGGTGAAATTGAATTGCACGACCGTGTTCACGCCTTCTGCGGCTTCGGGTTTGAAGACTTTCGGGGTGTTGGTCATGATTTGTTCGATGGTGAGATCGCTCATCTTAATTGAACTCCTTTCGTATTGTGTGGGGTGAGGTTGAAAGTTGAAGGGTGTAGGTGAACTTTCAGCCATCACCCTTCAACTTATTTTCATTAATTCAAATTTTGGAAAACGCCTGCCGCCCCCATGCCCCCCCCGATGCACATCGTGACCATTCCGAACTCGTGGTTCTGGCGTTTCATTTCGTAGATCAGTTGGGTGGTGAGTTTGGCGCCGGTGCATCCCAACGGATGACCGAGGGCAATCGCGCCGCCGTTGACGTTCACTTTTTCGGGGTCTAGCTCCGTTTGGCGGATGACGGCGACGGCTTGCGCGGCGAAGGCTTCGTTGAGTTCGATAACGCCCAGGTGTTTGGCGGTAAGCCCGGCCAGTTTAAGCGCCTTGGGAATGGCCACAACCGGGCCAATCCCCATCACTTCCGGGGGAACGCCGCCCACAGCAAAGGACAGGAATCGCGCCAGGGGTTTGAGGCCGAGGGCTTCCGCTTTTGCCCGGGACATCACAATCACGCCTGCCGCGCCGTCGGACATTTGAGAGGCGTTTCCTGCGGTCACCGTGCCCCCTTCTTTGAAGGCTGGGCGTAATTTGGCTAAGCCTTCCAGGCTGGTATCTGCGCGCACGCCTTCGTCTACACGAAAACTGAAGGCGCGGGAAACGGGCTTTTCGTTGGCGTCCAGTTCGGTGATCGAGACTTCAATGGGGACGATTTGTCCGGCAAAATGATCGTTTTGCAGAGCGCGGGCCGCGTTCTGGTGGCTCCTGACTGAAAACTCGTCTTGATCCTGGCGGGTAATGCCATATTGCTCCGACACGCGTTCGGCGGTCAGGCCCATGTTCATGTACACTTCCCAGCCATTTTGGGCCAGACCCGGATTGGGGACGAAGTTGAACCCGATCATGGGGACCAAACTCATCGATTCGACGCCCCCGGCGATGATCGTATCGGCCATCCCGGACATGATCCGCATGGAGGCATCGGCGACAGTTTGTAACCCGGATGAGCAAAACCGGTTGACGGTTTCGGCGGCCACACTGACGGGCAAGCCACCATGAAGGGCGACCTGCCGCCCCATGTTCAAGCCTTGATCGCCTTCGGGCATGGCACAACCAATGATGACATCTTCGATTTCTGCGGGGTCAAGCGCCGGGACGCGGGCGAGGAGATCACGGATGACTGCCGCGCCCAGATCGATGGGGTTGACGGTTGCGAGACTGCCGCGTTTGGCCTTTCCAATTGCCGTGCGGGTGGCGGCAACGATGACGGGGTCGCGATTTGCGGGTAGTTCGTTCATAATTTAGGCTCCAGGTTTATTAATTTCTGAGGGGTTTCCCAGTGTTCAAAGTGTGCCACATGCGTTGTTGGGTTTTTTCTTCACCACAGAGGGAGAGGAAGGCTTCGCGTTCCAGGTCGAGGATGTACTGTTCGCTGACCCAGGTTGGGCGGCTGAGTTCGCCCCCGGAAAGGATATAGGCTAGTTTTCCGGCTACTTTAAAGTCGTATGCGGAAATTTGTTTTGCTTCCACGTAGGCTTTGAGGGCGACCTGCGTGGCGGCGTACAAATCCCGTCCCCCGGCATAGATTTTCTCCGGACGTGGGGGCACATACCCCGCGGCGGCCATGGCGAGTACCTCTCGTTTGGCTTCTGCGAGTAAATGATCCCGATAAAAAATCACCCGATCCGTGGCCCCGAGGATGCCAAACTGACGGGCCTCTTCTGCACTGGTGGCAACTTTCGCGGTCCCGATTTGTTCCAAAAGCCGTTGCACAAAGGGAAGCACCAACACGTTCGGGGTGCGCATGGCCGGGTTCACGATCCGGCGCATCATTTCCTTCGTGCCCCCGCCCGCGGGAATGACGCCAACACCCAACTCGACCAGGCCGGTGTACAACTCCACATGGGAAACCACCCGGCTGGCGTGCATGATCATCTCTGCCCCGCCCCCAAGGGCTAACCCCGCCGGAGCAACCACGACCGGTTTGTGGAAGTAGCGCATCCGCATGTGCAAGTCCTGTAACCCTCGCACCATCTGATCGATGGCCTCCCATTGCCCAGCCTGAGCATTCATCACGACCACAAACAGGTTCGCACCTGCACTGAAGTTTTCCGCATCATTGCCAATCACCAGCCCCTCAAAGTCGGTCTCGACCCGGGTCAGCGCCTGATCGACCAACAGGCCAATGTCGGTGTCGAGGACATTCATTTTGGTGTGAAATTCGACACAGGCCACGCCATCCCCAAGATCAACCAGGGACGCGGAGGCATTTTTGGCGATGAGCTTCCCCATCTCTTTTTGGGTTTTGAGGACGATGTGTGCGGTGTCCGGGGCTAACGAGATGTAAGCCCCCTTGCCGGGGTGGTACACCGCGCGGGTTCCGTTTTCGCCCCGGTAGAACGTCGCGTACCCTTTGGCAAGCATCTCTTCCACCCAGGGGGCAGGTGCATACCCCGCTTCTCGCATCTGTTGGGCGGTCTCAGCCACGCCGAGCAGGTCCCACACTTCAAAGGGTCCTGCATCGTGGGCAAACCCCCACCGCATGGCATCGTCCATCGGTTTGGGGGTGTCGGCAATTTCGGGGATCATGTGGGAGGCGTAGGCCAATCCCTGGAACGTGAGGGCACGCACAAGGTCACCCGCCCGATCTTCGGCGGCGATCATGATCTTGAGCCGATCAGCCAGTTTTTCACTGCCGAGGGCTTTCCCGATTGAATCAAAACGGACTTTGCCCGACGGGGCATATTCGAGGGTATTTAGATCAAGTTCCCAAAATTCTTTTTCGCCATCTTTCCCGCGCACAGTTTTATAAAAACCCTGATTGGTCTTGTTCCCCAGCATTTTCTTTTCAACCATGGTGCGAAGGATGGTATTGGCTTTTTCGGATTGCAAGTAGGGCAGGGCGTGTTGGTCATGGGGGATGGCTTTGGCGAGGTTACTCCCAACGTGATCCCATACATCCACACCGACCAGATCGAGCAGGCGGAACGTGCCCGTTTTGGGGCGTCCCATGGCTGGGCCAGTGATGGTATCGACTTCCTTGACGGTATAGCCATTTTCAAGGATGTAGTGCATGGCAAACGCCCCGCCTGCCGAGCCAAGGCGGTTGGCGATAAAGTTGGGGGTGTCTTTGCACAGGACGATGCCTTTGCCCAGGCGTTTTTCGCCGGTTTTGCTGATGAAGGTCAGGACCTCAGGCAGGGTATCCTGACCGGGGATGATTTCGAGAAGTTTGAGGTAGCGCGGTGGGTTGAAGAAGTGCGTCCCCAGGAAATGTTGGCGGAACCCTTCGGAACGGCCTTCCGAAATCGCCGCGATGGGGATGCCGGAAGTATTGGTGCTGATGATCGTTTTTGGGCCCCGTAGTGCGTCGAGTTTTTCCATCAAATCTTGTTTGATTTTCAGGTTTTCGATGATAACTTCGATGACCCAATCGGCAGAAGTGACCACCCCAAGATCGTCCTCGGTATTGCCGATAGTAACCATGTCGGCATGTTCAGACGAGACGAAGCTGGCGGGGCGGGACTTAATGGCGGCCTCCAGCCCTTTTTTCACAATGGCATTGCGCGCGGCTGAATTACCGGGGGGCGCGTCTTTAGGCACGATGTCCAGTAGGGTAACACGGACTCCGGCATTGGCGAGATGTGCGGCAATCGCCGCACCCATCGTCCCGGAGCCAATGACCACAGCTTTATTCAATTGGTAAGACATTTGACCTCCTGAAGGAAGGTGGCACGCCTCAACCGTGAGGCGTGCCCGATTTGCAGAGTTTAGAGGGTTTTCTTCTGGGTTGTAGGGAATTGCTCGAACTTAGGCCGGGGAACCCTAAATTCAAAAATTTCCCGCCAAAATCGAAGTGTCAATCTTGCGAGATTAAGGGGCGGTTGGCGCAGTAGCGCTGAAATTGTCGTAGCTCACGTCCACAGGTATTCCAGCCTGGGTTTGGAGAATCATTCCCAGGAAAAACCCATAGGTGAGATACGGATCGATAACGCTGGCGACTTCTACACCGTTGACTTGTAGCGAGTACACATCACCATTGCAGGTAGCCGTAATGCGGTTCGAGGAGTCGCCCCCCCGAATCGCCCCGGAGGTTCCAAAGGCATCCACAATTTCTTCGGCCCCAACGACCCGTTTGATGATGTATTGCTGATCACCATTGATCATGAACGCAAAGTAGTTTGGCCCGGACTTTCGGCAGGTGACTCCGAAATATGCGTCGTCCGGCCCGCCATTTTTGTTGACATTCACTTGAACGACCACGTTCGAATGGCTTTTGCCAAGCGAAACACACAGCGGACAATACGTTTGCGCGTTGAACATCCGATACGTCGCGTTCGCAACATCGTACCCGTACAGTCCATTGCACGCCGACCCTTCCACCCAGCCACTACTTGGGTCGGAGAAATCATCGCGCACAGGAAGTTCATCCCCACCCACATTCACAACGCCAGGGGTGAACGTGAGCGTGGGGATAGGGGTCAACGAGGGGACAACGGTCCCGGTAGGAAGCGGAGTACTGGAGGGGCGAAGGGTAGGGCCTGGGGTCCAGGTAGGTTCTGGGGTCCAGGTGGGAAACGTGGGAAAAGGTGTATTCGTCGGGGCGGCTGGCTCTGCCTGGGTGGGTGCAACGGTAGGCGTCGCACACCCTGCCGCCACGAGCGCAAAGGCCAGAATGAGGCTAAAAAAAGTAATACTCGAAAGCGTTTTCATCTATCTTCTCCTAGAAATAGGATCCGACTGCCGATCCGTGTGGGCATAACAATCGGTTCTCATCCTGGATTTTAACTCCAATTCAAGCGGCACGCAGACACCTAACGTTGCATTTCAAGGCTCACTTCAGAACCTGATCGTAAAACTCAATGGTACGCGTGATGAAAAGCTGATCACCTTCGCCAACGAACGTGTGGGGCATGTTTTCGTAGTACCAACATTCCACAGCCTTCTCTAGCGCGGTCAACTGCTCACAGGTTGTCACCGACCACTGAAACGGCACCAACTCGTCCGCGCGTCCATGGTGAATGCTAACCTGAGCGGTGAGTTGATCGAAAAAGTAGACGGGAGAAACCCTGTCCAATTCATCCACGGGAAAGGCCAATTCTTCGAGGCCCCGCGTCCCGCCCGACCAACCGTTGATCGCCGCCCAGTTTTGCGCCTCATCCCCGCTCATGGCCGCGTACAACACAACCGCATCCACCTCCGGGCTGATTAACATTACCCGAGTAGAAATTCCCCCGCCCATCGAATGGCCCCACAACCCGATTTTTTCAGGGTTGCCATTTTCGAGCGGGGTGCCTACCCAGTCATTTTGCGTAATCAACCCAATCAGATTGAGGACATCGATCGCCATCCCCACCCGAAACAAGTTCTCCCCCTCATCCGAAGGGGGATACCCGCGCAAGTTCGGATGGAGGACGAGGTACCCTGCCCGAGCAAGGGCGTCGGCATATCCGGTGGTGTAATCCAGGGTGTTGTAGATGGCTGGCTCAATGTATCCGTGCAGGGCGATCACCACAGGGAACGGGCCATCCCCCGCGGGGCCGCCTTTTACGGGGACATTTAAGAACCCATAGATGAGCAAACCATCGCTCGGGTAGCGAATCAGATAGCGGGTGAAGTAGGTATTGTCGGCAAGAATTTCCAGGATTTCGATGTTGCCCCCTCCGTATTCCCGGCTGGCGAGGTAGTCCATGGTGTATTGCCAATAGAGATCATCGACCGTAGGGGTGAGGGTTGGTGTGGGTGAACTGGTCGGGGCGGGGGTAGCTGTGGGTGGCGGTGTCGCCGAAGGGGTCGAGGTGGAGCTTGGGGGTTGGGTAGCTGTAGCAGGCGCGGTGGGCGTTTCTGTTTGGAGTTCGCCAGGCAGGGGCGTCGCTTGACATGCCGTCAAAAACAGGATGACGAGCGATAAGCAAACCTGCGGGATTTTCAGGGCATATGAACGAACAAAAAGGTGACGAGGCGATCTAACATCCATTTGTAGCTCTCACAGCAGAAGTTATGCGTTTGGGTGCGATATTCGTAATATTCTAACGTGACCCCGGCGGCTTGCATTTGGGAACTGGTCTCCCGTGACCACTCGATGGGAATGAGTTTATCTACTGCCCCATGATGCACCTGAACCGCGGCCTCGATCCGGTCATAAAAATTTACGGGCGAGATCGGGATCAGCGCGTCTGCGGGGAGGTTGATTTCATATTCCCAACGGGGCTGGGTAAAAACGTAGTAATTCCGAT
>JABWBV010000193.1 GCA_013359445.1 Anaerolineales bacterium
CCCCGTCGAACAACCCCACCTGATCGGCGATGCGGACGGACAGGTCGGCGGCGGCGATGGACCCGGCGAGTTCGGCGGCGGCGGCGTTGACCGCTTCCTGCAAAATCTGGGCGGTGGTGATCTGGTTCGCGTTTTGGCGGAAGTCCAGGGTCACGGCGTCCCCGCGGGAGACCGCGCCCCCAAATCCGGCGGGGATGATCACGGCGGCGATGCCATCTTCCTCCAGGCTGGCGAGGGCGGTCTCGCGGTCGGTCATGCCCACTTCAACCGTGGAATTGGCTTGCAAACGGGCGATAAAATTCTGGCTGAGGACGCTTTCGTCTTCATCCACGACGGCGAGCGGCCAATGGGTGGGCGGCTCCTGCCCGAACGCCGCACCCATCGCCTGCCCCAACACGAAGGTGAACAGCAGGGGCATCAGGATGGAGAAGATCAGGGTGGTGCGGGAGGAATAGGTGGTTTTGAGATAGAGAAAGGCAATGGTGAGGATGCGAGGGAACATGGGAAACTCCGGGGGGAAGGGGGGAGAGTAAATAGGTAGATAAGGTAGATAGGGTAGATAGGGTAGATACAGGAGGTGTTTACTTTATTTACCCTATCTACCTTATTTACTTTTATCTACTTCACAAATCTCCGATTGAACAACACGAGCGACAGGACAAAAAACACAACCGCCATCCCGAACAGGGCACCGATGTTCAGTGCCACGTCGGCCAGGCCCATCCCGCCGAGGGTCAGGTTGAAAAAGCCTTCCATTGCCCAGCGGTTGATGGTGAGTTTGCTGATGGGGACAAGCCAGGCAGGAATGGCGCGGAAGTCAATGAAGTTACCGCCGAGGATGGCCGACACGAGCGTGATTGCCGTCCCCAACACCCCCGCCTGGTTGACCGTGCGGGCAAACGAGGCAATGAACGCGCCCAAACTGGTGGCGGCAGACACCGTGCCCAGGACGAGCAAGGTCATCCCCGCCGGATCATTGCCCCAATCCACACTAAATGCCACCCCGGACACGACGACGAGCACGACAAACTGCAAAATGCCGGTCAAAAACACGCCCCCGATCTTGCCGAGAATGATGGCACTGTGGCTGGTGGGGGTGGACATCATCCGGTGGAGGGTGCCGTCCCGCTCTTCTTCGAGGATGGACTGGGTGCCGTCGAACACGGCGAACATCAGGAAAAAGATCGCCATGCTGGGGACGAAGTAGTTGAGCAGGTTGAATTCTTCGCCCGTGCCGACGTTGGTCGAGCCGACGGTGATCCGGTTGCGGGGGCCTTCGGTTTCGGCGAAGCTGGTGTTTTCCTCGTTGAGGATGTCTTCGAGGTTTTCGAGGTTGGTGAGGATGGTGGAGGGTTCCGGGTCGGCGTTGGGGTCGGCGTCTGAGCCAAACCCAAAGATCACGCCCAGGGCGACATCTTCTACAAGGGAGGCAGCCAGTATCGGAGCGGTAATAATTTCGACATTTTCGGCCACCGTCGCGCTATCGGCTCCGGTCATCACGGCGTTGGAAAACTGGTCGGTGATGTGGATGATCGCTTGCACGTCACCCGCGTCGAGTTGGGATTGGGCTTCGGCGAGGGTGTCAGCGGTGGTAAGGATGAAGAGGTCGTCAAAATTTCCGGGGGCGAAGGCGTCGTTGAGGGCTTCACTGACCGGGCCGGTGTCTTCGTTGACGAACACGACGGGGATGTCGGTGACGTGGTTCAGCAGTTGGGCGACGGCGACGGAATTGCCAATGAGAACGGTGCTGAACCCGCTGGCGATCCGGGCGACGACGCCGCGAATGATGCCGGGGGAAACGGACGAGGCCGGGTCGGTGAACACTTCGACGGTCGCGGTGCCCCGTTCGGCATCTTCCCCCACGCCAGAGCGGAGGGTTGCGCTAAATTTTGGGGGAAGGTAGACAACGCCGCGGCTTTCACCTTCTTCGATCAGGGTTTTGGCCTCCTCCACATTGGTCATTTCGGTGGCGAGGAAGAGGGGTTTTACGCCTTCGGTAGTTTCGACTTTGATGCTGGTGAGGATGTCGAGGAATTCTTGGCCGAGGTCCCCTTCGTCGGCGTTGATGAGGACGACGGGGATTTCATAAATCGGGGAGGTGTCGCCGTTCTGCCCGCCGAAGGCCGCGCCCATCACGAGGGCGATGAGCAGGGGGGCGGCGATCATGAGCAGGATGGCGTTCCGGTCGCGGAACCGGATGAGGGTGTCTTTGAGGGCGATGGTCCAGGTTTTCATGGGGAGGCTCCGGGGGAGGTATACAAGTAAACAGGTAGACAAAGTAAATAAGTAGACAGGGCGGTAACTTGTGTCCGTATGTACCTGTCTACCTGTGTACGCTAATCACGTAACGCGCGCCCTGTCAGATGCAGGAAGACCGCTTCCAAATCCGGTTCCTGGATTTCGAGCGAGTGGATTTTGACGTTCATGTGGGTGAGGCGGCTGATGATGCCGGGGAGGACGTCGTTGGCTTCGCGGGCCTGGATGATCAGGCGGGTTTCTTCGCCGACGGCTTTGTGGACTTCGGGGAGGGTTTCGAGGGTGGTGGCGATTTCTTCGATGCCGTGCCCGTCGGGGTCTACGGTGAGTTGGACGGTTTCAAATTCGCCGACCATTTTGGTGAGTTCGGAGAGGGTGCCCTGGGCGATCAGTTTGCCGTGGTCAATGATGCCGATGCGGTGGGAGAGTTCTTCGGCCTCTTCCATGTAGTGGGTGGTGTAGAGGACGGCCATGCCTTGTTTGTTCAGTTCGAGGACGGTGTCGAGGATGCGGCGGCGCGATTGGGGGTCAATCCCGACGGTGGGTTCGTCCATGAAGATGATTTTGGGTTCGTGGAGCAGGCCGACGGCGATGTTGATGCGGCGTTTCATCCCGCCGGAGAAGGTGCCGACTTTGTCTTTGGCGCGATCCGCGAGGCCCGCGATTTCGAGGCCCGCGGTGACCCGTTGTTCGAGCTTTTTCCCGCTCAGGCCGTACATCTTCCCCCAGAAGACCAGATTTTCGCGGGCGGTGATGGTGGGGTACAGGGCAATTTCCTGGGGCACAACGCCGATCACTTTTTTGACTTCGTTGACATTTTTGACAACAGAGTGCCCGTCAACGAGGGCGTCGCCCTGCGTGGGGGCGAGCAGGCCGGTGAGCATGGAGATGGTGGTGGTTTTGCCCGCGCCGTTGGGGCCAAGCAGGCTGTAGATTTCGCCCTGGGCGATTTGGAAGGAGACGCCCTGGACGGCATGGTGAGCGGCGGGGCCGCTGTTGAAGGTTTTGTGCAGATTTTGGGATTGGAGAATGGGGTCAGTCATGGGGATGATTCCTTTGGTAGAAAGAGTAGACAGGTAAAAAACGTATACAGGTAAACAAGGGGTGTGTGGGTGTACCTGTTTACTTGTATACGTTTATACCCGTGGCGGGGTCATGTGATGGAGTGCTGGAAGTCATATGTGAGGTCACTACCCCACCACCAACCACACAAACAAAAACTCGACAATATTCAACGCCAGATGGGCGGCGAAGGGGGTGAGGACGGTGCGCCGCCATTGATAGAGGGCGGCGAAGGCTCCACCCGCGACGATTCCCGTCAGCAAAATGTACCAAAATCCGCCCGCCCAATGCAGGAGGCCGAAAAACAGGCAGTTGATCCCGATCCCGACCCCGGGGCCAAACCGCGTCACCAGCCGGGGGAGGGTGTAACCCCGATAGAGGGCCTCTTCCACGAACGGGGCGAGCAACACGTTCGCGATGAAAAATGGCAGGACGACGGACCCCAGCGAGGTCAGCAAGGATTCGGGCGGGACGTAATCGCCGAAGGTGGTTTGTAACCAGGTGTGGAGGGGGGAGAGGAAGGTCACATACAACACGCCCAGGATCACGCCGATCCCCGCACCAAGCAGGATTTCGCGGGTCAGGGATTGACCGGGTTGCAGGCTCCAGCCCGCATCGCGCCAGGTCAGGGAGTCTTTTTTCAAGGCGCGGAAGACCTGCCAGAGAAGAATCAGTTGGACGATTGCCAGAAGGTAGGGGGTGGCGGACTGAGTATTGTCGGCGATGGCTTGTGCGTCACCCTGTGAGAGCACGCCGAAGTAAACGGACGCGGCGATGATGACGAGGAGGAAAATGATGGGGGGGAGGACGAGGAGCGTCCAGGTTCGGCGGAGGGAGAGGGTGGGGGACATGAGGGACTCCAGGGTTCAGTTTGCAGTAGGCAGTTATTCGTTGATTGAATACAGTTTTACTGAATACTGCGTCACATGATGGAGTGCCGGAAGTCATATGGAAAGTCACAAGACAACAAAAAAGGGACGATCGCTGTATCGTCCCTTTAAATAGGCGTGGGGTGGGTTATCGGACGCTGGAGCCGCGGATATGCAGTTCTCCATTGAGGATGATGGTTTTTGGGGAGCGGGAGGGGTCGGCGATGCGCTGGAAGAGCAGTTCGGTGGCGGTGCGACCAATTTCTTCGGTGGGTTGGGCAATGACGGTGATCGGGGGTTCGACCAATTCTCCCCACGTCGTTTCGTCGAAGCCAACCAGGCCAACATCCTTCGGAACAGATAATTTGGCGTCACGAATGGCGCGGAAGGCTCCGGCGGTTAACATGCTGTTGCTGGTGAAGATCGCATCTGGTTTATCGGTCTGGGATAGGAGGGCGAGGGCGGTTTCGTACCCCTGTTGAATACGGGGGGGGATGAAGTGGGTGGCGAAGGGGGTGAGGTCGTGATCTTTCAGGGCTTTGTTGAAACCTCGATTCCGTTCCGGGGAGGTTGTGCTGGCGTTTCCAAACAGCCCGGCGATTTTGCGATAGCCGTTTTCGATCAGATGGGTCGTCAAATCGTAGGCCGCAGGGCCATTGTCTAGCAAAACCATGTCCACATGTCGACTTTTGACGGTGCGATCCACAAAGACAAAGGGGATCGTGGCATTGTACTCTTTTGCCCCTTCACTGAACTGGTGGGTGGGGGAGAAAATCACGCCAGCGACGTTTTCATCGTGCAGTAAATCCAGATACAACGCCTCTTTGTCGGGGTTTTCGTCTGTGTTGCACATGAGGACGGAATAGCCTTGTTCGTAGGCGGCATCTTCCACCGCGCGGCTGATGGCGGTGAAGAACGGGTTGCGAATGTCGGACACCACCAGGCCAATTTTGGCCGTTTTTTGGGCGCGCAGGCTCCGGGCGACCAGGTTAGGGCGGTAGCCCAGATCGTTGATCGCTTTCAGAACGCGTTCTTTCGTTTCCGGGCGAACGGGCGAATCGGTATTTGCCAGCACCCGCGAGACGGTCGCCGTTGAGACACCAGCAGCTTTGGCAACATCTTTGATATTGATCATGGCGAGAGATTATACCATCTTCACATCGTAACGTTTTTGAAATCGTTTACAGTTAATTTGGGTGTTTCGGTCCCTTTGTTAACGAAACCCATGCAAAAACAAGAAGCTATTCGGGGAAAACATTAAGAATATGTTGACAATCTTAATGTAATCGATTACACTAAATTTGTTTCCTAAGCCTACAATTTCCCATGTTCAGCAAATCTGTGCTTACGAACCCCCAGGCATTTTGTCTGGTTGGTTTATTTCATGCTGTCAGGAGTGTGTCTCGCCACAAATAACCGTCTTCTCCCCTTCTCCTCTTTTCCTTTTTTATTCCAGGACTTACTAAAAACTAAAATCGTAACTACGCAACGCTGAGTAGTTGCCCATAACTTATTTCAAAGGAGTTCGATATGCGCGAAAAACTGCAACAACTAGGCGGCTTTTTAGCCGGTATGGTCATTCCCAACATGGGCGCCTTTATTGCCTGGGGTTTGATCACTGCTTTCTTCATCCCCACGGGATGGGTTCCCAATGAGACTTTTGCTGAATTGGTCGGGCCGATGATCGTCTATTTATTGCCCTTGTTGATTGGCTACACCGGTGGCAAGATGTTTCATGGCGTGCGCGGCGGGGTGGTCGGCGCGGCGGCGACGATGGGTGTCATCGTTGGCGCGGATATCCCGATGATGTTGGGCGCGATGATCATGGGACCCCTCGGTGGCTGGCTCATCAAAAAGATTGACGAGGCTCTCGAAGAAAAAATCCCTGTCGGGTTCGAGATGTTGATCAACAACTTCTCGGCGGGTATTCTGGCGATGGTCCTGATCCTGATCGCCAACGTCGCGATTGGCCCGGTCGTTGTGGCGCTCAGCAATGCGGCAGGGGCAGCCGTGGATTGGATGGTTAACGCCCGCGTCCTGCCGTTGGCGGCGATTGTGATCGAACCGGCAAAAATCCTATTTCTCAACAACGCCCTCAATCACGGCGTCCTTGGCCCCCTCGGTGTGGCCGCCGCCGAAGGAACAGGCCGTGCCATTCACTTCCTTTTGGAAACCAACCCTGGCCCCGGCCTTGGTCTCCTCGTAGCCTTCTATGTTGCTGGGAAAGGCATGCTCAAAGAATCTTCCCCCAGTTCCATGATCATTCACTTCCTGGGCGGCATCCACGAAATCTATTTCCCCTATGTGTTAGCCCATCCAATTATGGTTCTGGCGATGATCGCCGGTGGGATGGCCGCTGACCTGTGGTTTGTCATTTCTGGCGCTGGCCTGGTTGCCACCCCATCTCCTGGTTCCATCTTCGCGTATCTGGCGGTCATTCCCCCCGGACAGCACTTCCAGGTACTGACAGGGGTCGCAATCGGCGCGGTCGTTTCCTTCCTCGTTGGCGCCTTTATCCTGCGCATCAACCCCGTTCGTCAAGAAGAAAGCGAAGACGCGCCGGTTATGGCGGCTGTCCCCGGCCTCGGAGACTAACCAAATTTCAGGTATATTCATATGGTAGATGCAGACTTGGATCAAACCTCTGCATCTACCATATCATTTCAGGACTAAAATCAAACTTCGGAAGTCTCCAAGTGATTTCTGGATCATAGAAAGCACAATTTGCAAACAAACACCCTCTTCAAAGGCAAAGGCTTCCGCAGTTTGGTGCCGTAAAGGAGTAATAATGTCCCAAATCTCAGCTGATCAAGTCAAAACCATCATCTTTGCCTGCGAAGCCGGCATGGGGTCCAGCTTAATGAGCGTCAATTCCCTCAAAAAAAAGCTAAAAGCCGCCCAGATCACAAACATCAGCGTCATCCACAAACCCGCCCGTGAGGTGCCTGCAGATGCTCAAGTGGTCGTCGTCCATAAAGGCCTTGCCAAAGTCGTCCGCGCCAAAGCCCCCCACGCGGTCGTCCTGGCCTTCAACCACTTTTTGAATGATCCCGTTTTTGATAAACTCGTCAAAACCCTCGTCGAAAAAGGCGAACTCGTCTCAAACGACGCATAAACACTATGTCCATCATTGCCAAAAACCGCATTGCCCTGCAAGCCAGCGCCGCGAGCAAAACCGACGCCATCCGCCAGGCCGGGGAACTGCTCGTCCGCTCTGGCTGTGTCCTCCCGCCCTATGTGGATGGCATGTTAGCCCGCGAAAATTCCATGTCCACCAGCCTCGGAAACGGCGTCGCCATTCCGCACGGGGTTTATGAAAACATCGGACATGTCCTCCAAACCGGCATTTCCGTCCTCCAACTCACAACCCCGGTCGAGTGGGATGAAGATGATCAGGTCTCCCTCATCATCGGCATTGCCGCCGCCGGGGACGAACACGTAAACGTCCTCGCCAATCTCGCGGATGTCATCGAAAATGAAGACAACCTTGCCCAACTCTTCACCACCACCGACCCGGACGTGATTATAAAATTTCTAGGCACATAAAAATCCTCGAAAAAAAAGGATGGGGGATGTGCATCCTCCATCCTTTTTTTCGGAAAATACCTCCATGAAACAAATCGACCTCGTCATTCAAAACAAAACCGGCCTGCATGCCCGTCCCGCCAAAGTGCTGGTCAACCTCGCCAAACAATACAAGGCCGACATTCGCATCCAGCACGGCCCCAAAAAAGCCAACGCCAAAAGCATGGTCTCCATCCTGACGCTCGGCGCCGGGAAAGGCAGTTCCATTACCCTGGAAGTGGACGGCGAGGATGAAGACCGTGCATTGGACGAAATCGCCAACGCCATCCGCGCGGGGTTGGGGGACACCGATAGCCACCCCGAACCGAACGGACAACCGCCCCCGCCCAAACCCGCCCCCGTCACCTCCCCCCCTCCAACCCCCGGCGTCCTCCAGGGCGTCAGTGCCGCGCCCGGCATCGCCGTCGGCCCGGCCTTCCACTTCAAACAGACCGAACTCAACCTTCATACCACCGAAATCCAAACCAACCTCGCCCCCGCAATGGCCCAGGCCCGCACCCAGCTCGCCCACCTCAACCAACAAATGAAGGCAAAAAAACTTGGGGCAGAGGCCGCCATCTTCGAAGCCCACATCGAACTCCTCGATGACCCCGAACTGAGCGAAGCCGTCCAGGCCCGTATCACCAACGGCGAAACCCCCGCCCAGGCCTGGCAAACGTCCATTGACGAACGCGCCGCCACCATCGCCTCCCTCAAAGATGAAATTCTGTCCGCCCGTGCGGCCGATTTGCGCGATGTGGGACGCCGCGTTCTGAGTATTATGCTCGGCGCGCCCGAAACCGGCATCCAACTCCCCTCCACCCCCGTCATCATCCTCGCTCGCGACCTGTCCCCCTCCGACACGGCCTCATTTGACCCCGAACGCGTCCTTGGCTTTTGCATCGTGGAGGGCGGTCCCACCTCCCACATCGCCATTCTCGCTCGCGCGTTGGGCCTCCCCGCCATCGTCGGCGCCCCCGAAAGCATCCTCACCCTGCCCGAAAAAACCCCGGTCATCCTCAACGGCAACGATGGGACGCTGATGCCCAACCCTGACCCGGACGTAGTCGAACGCGCCGCCCAAATCCAACACCGCTGGCTGGAATACCGCAAATTTGCCCAGGAACAGTCCGCCCTGCCCGCGACCACGCTCGATGGGCATCACGTAGACATCACCGCCAACGCTAAATCCGTCGCCGACGCCGCCGAAGCCCTCAAAATGGGGGCCGATGGCATCGGCCTTCTCCGCACCGAATTCCTCTTCCTGGATCGCACCGTGGCTCCCACCGAGGATGAACAATACGAAGTCTACCGGGCCATCGCCCAGACCATGCACACCTCCCAGGGCAATCGCCCCGTCATCATCCGCACCCTGGACATCGGCGGCGACAAACCCCTCCCCTACATCGAACAAAAACCGGAGATGAACCCCTTCCTCGGCGAGCGCGGCATCCGCCTGTGCCTCAACCGCCCCGAACTGTTCCGGGAACAACTCCGTGCCATTCTCCGTGCCACGCCCTTTGGCGAATTACGCATCATGTTCCCGATGGTCAGCGACCTCGCCGAACTCCGCGAAGCCCGCGCCCTGATCGATGAATTGACGCAAGAATTGGGAACCCGCCCCGTCCAAATCGGGATCATGATCGAGGTTCCCTCCGCCGCGCTTCTCGCCGACAGATTCGCCCCGGAAGTGGACTTCTTCTCCATTGGCACCAACGACCTGACACAATACACCCTCGCAATGGATCGGACCAACCCTGCTCTGGGCAAAAAACAGGATGGCCTGCACCCCGCCGTGCTCCGCCTGATCGCCATGACCGCCGTTGCCGCCCACCAACACGGCAAACGCGCCGACATCTGCGGCGAACTCGGCTCGGACGTGACGGCCATCCCCATCCTGTTGGGGCTGGGTATCCACGAACTGAGTGTCAGCATCCCTGCCATTCCCACCGTCAAAGCCCTCATCCGCACCCTCAAACTTGCGGACATCCAACCCCTTGCCCAACAAGCCCTGGCCTGCTCGACCGCAGGGGAGGTGAGGGCGTTGGTGAAGAAAAATCAAACGAACTAATCCCAAACTTTCTCAAACCAAAGGAATCTCTCATGGGTGAAAAATACCAAGCCTACCGCTCCATTACCTACCCCATCCCGGACAAAAGCTGGGCATGGAATCTCTACGGCGCAGGACTGGAGAGCATGGGACACGATGGTGCCCCGGAAGCGTTCTCCGTCCCAGAACCGGGCGATGACCAGTTGCTGGTCCGCATTGACAGCATCGGCGTGTGTTTCTCCGATGTCAAAATCATTCAACAGGGGGGCCGTCACCCGAAACTGTACAACCGCGATCTGTCTGTAGACCCCACCCGCTTGGGGCACGAGGTCGCGCTGACGGTCGTGCGGGCGGGGAAAAATCTTCAAGGGAAGTATCATATCGGGCAACGGTTGGCCGTGCAACCCGATATTTATCAGCAAGGAAAAAGTACGGCATATGGATACACCATCCCCGGCGGGTTGGTGCAATATCATCTGATTGGGGAAGAAGTCCTCAACACCGATGCCGGGGCCTGTCTCCTGCCGGTGGAAGACGAAATGGGGTACGCCGAATCCTCCCTGCTCGAACCGTGGGGGTGCGTGTTTGCCGCGTATACCCAACGTCGCCGCCTGGAACCCAAACCGGGTGGGACGATGTGGATCGTGGGGGGGGACGCGACCGAATTCACGTTTTCAAAAGGGGGGGATGCCCCAGCAGTGATCGTATTGAGCGACGTGCCGGAGTCTGTTAAGCGTCTGGTTACCGGCACTTCGGCAAAAATTATCGAGCGGAACGGCGTCAGCGATTACGAGGCCTTGAGTAAAGAATTAACGAATGGGGCCGGTTTTGACGACATTGTGCTGTTGAATCCCACTTCCGCCCAAACGGTGGGGCAGATTGCCCGGCACATCGCCCGGCGCGGAACATGTAACCTGGTCGGGACGGCGCCTCTGGACGGGTTGGTGGCAGTGGATTTTGGGCGGTTGCATTATGATTACATCGCTTTCCTCGGCACAAATGGGACGGATATCGCAGGTGCGTATGGGGAGGCGCGCAACCGTTGTGAATTGCGGGCGGGGGGTGCGGCGGTGTTTGTCGGGGCGGGTGGTCCGATGGGGCAGATGCACGTCCAGCGCGCGCTCGAACATCCCGACGGCCCCAAATTGGTGATTGCCACCGAGATCAGCGATACGCGGTTGGAGACGTTGAGCGCGATGTTCTCTCCTTTTGCGGAAAAACAAGGTCGTACGATTTTGTTTTTTAATCCGAAGACGGCCAGCCAATCTTTCTATGATTTTGTGATGCAGGCGACGCAAGGCCAGGGGGCGGATGATGTGGTGGTCAGTGTGCCGGTGGCGGGGTTGATGGAGGAAGCCGATACGGTGATGAAGCCTGATGGGATGCTGGTGCTGTTTGC